>NZ_JCAMOR010000018.1:0-135774 GCF_059512385.1 Bradyrhizobium sp. Crot121
AAGCGAGACCCCGGCGAGCGGATGACGCAAAAAGGGATTGACTGAGCAAGGCCCGTTACAGAAGGGTGGGCAAAGCGTAGCGTGCCCACCATTCACGATCGGTGCAAGAGAAGGTGGGCACGCTTCGCTTTGCCCACCCTACGCGTCGAGCCACTTCAACACGCCCTGCCCCGCGGCGGCACCGGTCGCAAACGACGCCTGCAAGAGATAGCCGCCGGTCGGGGCTTCCCAGTCGAGCATTTCGCCCGCGGCGAAGATGCCGGGCAAGCGGCGAAGCATGAAGTTGGCGTCGAGTTCGTCGAATGCGATGCCGCCGGCGGTGGAGATCGCGCGGGCGATCGGTGCTGTGCCGGCAAGACGCAGGGGCACGGCGTTGATGAGGCGGGCGAGATCGGCGGGAGACTGCGACGGCAGAGACAAGCCTGAGGTTTTTGCCACCTCCTGCAACAGGCCGATGGCGATGGGCGCGAGATTCAGGGCCTTGCGCAGGAAGTTCGAGAAGGATTGCTTGCCTTTCGGCATCGATAGCTTCGTGGTGAGCTCATCGATCGCGAGATCGGGCCGGAGCGCGACATGAATCGTTGCCTCGCCGTCGCGCAGGATCGTCTCGCGCAGATCGGCCGATAGCGCATAGATGGCGCCGCCCTCGATGCCGGTACGGGTGATGATGGCTTCGCCGCGCACTTGCTGCCCGCCGAAGTTCAGCGCGACACCTTTGAGGGGCTGGCCTTCGAAGCGGTCGCGGAAGATATCCGACCAGGCGACGGTGAAGCCGGAATTGGCTGGACGTAACGGCGAGATCTTTATGCCTTTTGCCGTGAGCACATCCACCCATGCGCCATCAGATCCGAGTCGCGGCCAGCTCGCGCCGCCGAGCGCCAGGATGGTGGCGCGGGCTTCAACGGCGCGCGTTCCTTCCGGCGTTTGAAACAGCAGGCGGCCGTCATTGTCCCACCCGCTCCAGCGATGCCGCAGCAACAGCCGCACACCCGCGCCGTCGAGCCGGCGCAGCCAGGCGCGCAGCACCGGCGAGGCCTTGAACGCTTTCGGGAAGACACGGCCGCTGGAGCCGACAAAGGTCGGCTGGCCCAGCGCCTCACTCCAGTCGCGCAACGCTTGCGGTGGGAACGCTTCGATGGCGGCCTCAAGATGCGGCATCGCCTCGCGATAGCGCGCGAGGAATCTTGGCAGCGGCTCGCTGTGGGTGAGATTGAGGCCGCCGCGGCCGGCCATCAGGAATTTGCGGCCAGCCGACGGCATCGCCTCGTAGATCGTGACCAGCGCGCCGGCCTGCGCCAGCACCTCAGCCGCCATCAGGCCGGCGGGGCCGGCGCCGATGACGGCAACTTGGTGTGGAGTGGAAGGCATGGCTTGAGTTTAGGCAGGATTCTCGTACCGCAAAACGGCCGTCATGCCCGGGCTTGACCCGGGCATCCACGAAGAACTTGCGCAGCCCTCACGACGTGGATGGCCGGGTCAAGCCCGGCCATGACGGTTGAGTGCGGCAACGCGACGTCGCGTTACAGCTTGATCCCTGCTCTTGCCGCCGCCTGGGCGACATATTTCTGCGTCTGCTCGAACGCGCCCTGCAACGCCCTGGCTTTCGACATGTCGCTGATCTCAGCGAAATGCGCGGCGATGGCGTCGGGGGTCCATTCGGAGGGCGGCAGGTTGATGCCCTCGGTCTCCAGGATCTTGATCACCGCAAACGAGCCGGCGCCGGCGCCCATGATGGTGCGGGTCGGCGCATCCTCGCTCAGCATATATTCCACCGCCGGCGTAATCGCTTCCGGTTTCATCAGCGCTAGCGCCTGCGGCGGCAGCAATTCCTCGGTCATGCGGGTCGCGGCCGTCGGCGAGATGGTGTTGACGCGGATGTTGTTCTTGCGGCCTTCCTCGGCGAGCACGTTCATCAGCCCGACCATGCCGGCCTTGGCCGCACCGTAATTGGCCTGACCGAAATTGCCGTAGAGGCCTGAGGACGATGTCGTCAGCACGATGCGGCCGTAATTGCGGTCGCGCATGCCGGCCCACACCGCCTTGCAGCAGTAGAAGCTGCCGACGAGATGGACATCCAACACCTTCTGGAAATCGGCGACTTCGAGCTTGCCGAACGACTTGTCGCGCAGGATGCCGGCATTGGCGCAAAGCAGATCGACGCTGCCCCACTCCTTGGTCGCGCGCTCGACCATCGCCGTGACCTGCTCGAAGTTCGAGACGTCGGCGCCGTCGGCGATCGCGGTGCCGCCCGCTTTCCGTATCTCCTCGACCACAGCTTCAGCCGGCGACAGCGAGGCGCCGGTACCGTCGCGCGCGCCGCCGAAATCATTGACCACCACCTTGGCACCACGGCTCGCGAGCCCCAGCGCGTGCGCCCGTCCGAGACCATTGCCCGCGCCGGTGACGATGGCGACGCGTCCGTCAAACCTGATTGTCATGAAGTGTGTTCCCGATTTGTCATGCCCGGGCTTGACCCGGGCATCCATCAAAAATCAAAGCGTTTTGAGCAGCGATGGATGGCCGGGTCAAGCCCGGCCATGACGCTGAAAGGAGCGGCTCAGGCGAAGTAGATCAGGCCGAGCCAGTCGGCGACCAGCGCCGGCTTTTCCTCGCCTTCGATCTCGACCGTAACGTTCGTGCGCGACGCCAGCTCGGTCGGCTTGCGCAGCTTGGCCTCGGCGAGCACGAAGCGTCCGCGGACGCGCTTGCCGGAGCGCACCGGCGAGATGAAGCGCAGCTTGTCGAAACCGTAATTGACGCCCATCGTGGTGCCCTCGATGACGGGCATCACCTGGTAGGACATGATACTGAGCAGCGACATCGTCAGGAAACCGTGGGCGATCGTGGTGCCGAACGGGGTGTCCTTCGCGCGCTCAGGGTCGACATGGATGAACTGATGATCCTCGATCACGTCGGCATAGGTATCGATCCGCTGCTGATCGATCAGGTGCCAGGCCGACACGCCGATCTCCTTGCCGACCATGCCCTGATACGTCTCCAGCGACACGGGCGGCTTCTTCCAGACTTCGTTCATTTTTCTAATTCTCCGATCCAGTCGCGCGGACCTTCTGCAGCTCCGGGAATTCTTCCTCACGGAACTCAACGCCGCGCAAACTGTCCTCGCGATTATCCTCATGTTCGAGCCGACGCAACTGCACCCGGCGGATCTTTCCGGAGATGGTCTTGGGCAGCTCGGTGACGAGCTCGATCTTGCGGATGCGCTTGAACGGCGCCAGGCGGGTGTGCAGATGCCCAAAGATCGACAGCGCCGTTTCCGGCGTGCGCTCGACGCCCGAGACCAGCAGCACATAGGCCTTCGGAATTGCGAGCCGGATCGGATCGGGGCTCGGCACGACGGCGGCTTCCGCGACCGCCTCATGCTCAAGCAAGATGCTTTCCAGTTCGAACGGGCTGATGCGGTAATCGGATGATTTGAACACGTCGTCGGTGCGGCCGACGAAGGTCAAATACCCGTCCTCATCGCTGAACACGACGTCGCCGCTGCGATAGATCGCGCCGTCGGCCCCGGAGAGCTTGCCGTCATCGCCCTGATAGCCCTGCATCAGACCAGCGGGCCTGTCGGCACCGAGTACCAGCGTGACCTCGCCCTCCCGGGTCGGATTGCCGTCGAGATCGGTAATCGCGACGCGATAGCCGGGCAGCGGCCGGCCCATCGAGCCGATCTTGACCTTCTGGCCCGGCGAGTTGCCGGCCAGCGCAGTGGTCTCGGTCTGGCCATAGCCGTCGCGAATGGTCAGGCCCCATGCCGCCTGCACCTGATCGATCACCTCAGGGTTGAGCGGCTCGCCGGCGCCGCAGACCTCGCGGAGCGACACCTTGAAGGTCGACAGCTTCTCCTGGATGAACAGGCGCCACACCGTCGGCGGCGCGCACAGCGTGGTGACGCCGCAGCGGCCGATCGTTGAAAGCAGCGACTTGGCGTCAAAGCGCGGCTGGTTGACCACGAACACGGTGGCGCCAGCATTCCAAGGCGCGAAAAAGCAGCTCCAGGCGTGCTTGGCCCAGCCGGGCGAGGAGATGTTGAGATGCACGTCGCCCGGCTGCAGGCCGATCCAGTACATGGTCGAGAGATGACCGACTGGATAGCTGCGCTGGCTGTGCCGCACCAGCTTCGGCTTCGCCGTGGTTCCCGACGTGAAATAGAGCAGCATCGGGTCGTCGGCCTTGGTCGGCCCATCGGGCGTGAAGGTTTCCGATGCATCCGCGGCCTGCTCGAACGGCAGCCAGCCGTCGTGCTGCGACGTCGCTCCGACCACGATGCGCACGAGTTTATCGCTGCCGAGGCCGGAGAACTTCGCAACCTGATCCTGCGTTGCGACCACCGCCCTCGCCTTACCGCGGTCGAGCCGGTCGCGCAATTCGTCTGCCGTCAGCAGCGTGGTTGCAGGAATCACGACGACGCCGAGCTTCATCGCGGCCAGCATGGTCTCCCAGAGTGGCACAACGTTGCCTAGCAGAAGCAGCAGATGATCGCCGCGCCTCAAGCCTTGCGCGCGCAGGAAATTCGCGACCTGATTGGAGCGTCGCGACAGCGTGGCGAACGACAGCTTCGTCTCGCGGTCGCTGCCGGCATCGACGATCCACAGCGCCGCGCGGTCGCGACTATCGGGGTTTTGCGCGAGCTCCGCATCGAACCAGTCCAGCGCCCAGTTGAAGGGCACCGGATCGGGCCAGCGAAAACCAATTACCGCGGTCTCGTAATCCGTGCGGTGCTGAAGCAGAAACGCGCGCGCTTCCTGAAAGGTGGTCATCAGGTCATTCCCTCCGCGCCTTATCCGGCCGCTAAGGGAAACCAGCGACCATTATTTTCCGGCGAGTGCTCTAACGTGCTGGATAATTCCGGAAAAGTCGACCCCGCCGTGACCGGCTGCATCGAACGCCTGATAGATCTCCTGAGCATGCTTGCCGAGCGGCGTCACTGCGCCGGCGGTGTTGGCGGCGTCCTGCGCCAGCGTCAGATCCTTCACCATCAGGTTCGCGGCGAAGCCGGGCTTGTAGCCGTTGTTGGCCGGTGAGGTCGGAACCGGGCCCGGCACCGGGCAATAGCTCGTGATCGCCCAGCACTGGCCCGACGAAGTCGAGGCGACGTCGAACAGCGCCTGATGCGAGAGCCCGAGCTTCTCCGCGAGCACGAAGGCTTCGCCGACGCCGATCATGGAAATGCCGAGGATCATGTTGTTGCAGATCTTGGCCGCCTGCCCTGCACCGGCGCCGCCGCAATGCACGATCTTCTTGCCCATGTTCTCCAGCACGGGCTTGGCCGCCGCGAACGCCTTGTCCTCGCCGCCGCACATGAAGGTGAGCGTCGCTCCCTTGGCGCCGCCGGTGCCGCCGGAGACCGGCGCATCCACCGACAAAACGCCATGCTTGGCCGCAAGCGCATGCGCCTCTCGCGCGCTTTCGACATCGATGGTCGAGCTGTCGATGATAAGCGCACGCTTGGTCACCGCGGGCAGGATCTCGTTCCACACCGACAACACATGCTTGCCGGCCGGCAGCATGGTGATGACGATGTCAGCGCCCTTCACCGCGGCGACGCTGCTTTCAGCAATCGCGGCGCCATCGCTCTGAGCCTGATTGCGCGACGCGGCCACCAGGTCGAAGGCCACCACCTTGTGGCCGGCCTTCACCAGGTTGGCAGCCATCGGACCGCCCATGTTGCCAAGGCCAATGAATGCAATCGTTGCCATCTCGATGTCCTCCCCGTCCTGTCGTCTATTGTTTAAATGTCAGCTCGTCGGCGCCGATCTCGGCGAAGTATGGCGCCAGCATTTCCGGTGTCACATCCTCGACCCGCGCCGGCGACCATTTCGGATTGCGGTCCTTGTCGATCACGGCGGCGCGCACGCCCTCGCGGAAATCGTCGCTGGCGAACACCACGAGCGCGGCGTGATATTCCCGCACCAGGCATTCCTCGAGCGAGGACGATGTCCGCGCCAGCCGCAACAGCTTCAGCGTCACCACCATGCCGCGCGGCGATTTCTCGTTCAGCACCTTCAAGGTCGACAGCGCGAATTCCGAGCCGTCGCGCTGCAGCAATGCGATGATGTCTTCCATGCGATCATGCGCGAACCAGGCATCGATCCTGGGCTGCATTGCCGCAGCGGGACCTGAGGTCTCGCCGGTCGCAAAGCCGTCGATCAGCTTCCTGACCTCGGCGTGCGTCACGCCGGCGCGGACTTTCGTCAGCGCCTCACGCAATTCAGGCAATTTCGACGACGGCACCTCGGCGTCGGCAAACTTCGCATAGATCGCGTCGGGCCCGTTCATGATTTGCCCGGTCAGGCCAAAATAGCTACCGAGTTCGCCCGGCGAGCGCGACAGCAGCCAGGTGCCGCCGACGTCAGGAAAAAAGCCGAGGCCGACTTCAGGCATCGCCAGTTTCGTGCGCTCGGTGACGACACGGTGCGAAGCGTGGCCGGACAGGCCGACGCCGCCGCCCATCACCAATCCATCCATGAACGCCACGTACGGCTTCGGATATTTCGCGATCCGCGCGTTCATGACGTATTCCTGGCGCCAGAACCGCTTGCCGAGATCGCCTCCCGCCTTGGAGCTCTCGTAGAGCCCGCGGATGTCGCCGCCGGCGCAGAGGCCGCGGTCGCCGGCGCCTTCCAGCAGCACCACGGCAACAGCAGGATCGGACTCGAACCGGTCCAGCGCCGCGTCGATGCCTTCAGACATCTCCAGCGTCATCGCGTTGATCGCCTTGGGACGGTTGAGCCGGATCACGCCCGCCGCCCCTTCGCGGCGAACGATCAGGTCGCCTTCATCCTGCACGGCAGCCGTCATCGCGCTCCCTCGATCATCTTGCGCGCCACGATCAGCCGCATGATCTCGTTGGTTCCTTCAAGAATCTGGTGCACGCGCAAATCGCGCACGATCTTCTCGACGCCGTATTCGCTGAGGTAGCCGTAGCCGCCGTGCAGCTGCAGCGCCTGGTTGGCGACTTCGAAGCCGACATCGGTGCCGAAGCGTTTTGCCATCGCGCACAGCTTGGTCGCCTCGGGATCTTTGCGGTCGAGCGCCGCGGCGGCGCGCCAGAGGAAGGTGCGCGCGGCCTCGAGTTCGGTCGCCATGTCGGCGACGCGGAACTGCAGCGCCTGGAATTCATCGAGCCGCTTTCCGAACGCCTTGCGGTCCTTCATGTAGGCGAGCGCCTTGTCGAGCGCGCTTTGCGCGCCACCGAGCGAGCAGGCCGCGATGTTGAGCCGGCCGCCGTCGAGGCCGGCCATCGCGATCTTGAACCCGATGCCCTCCTCGCCGAGCCGGTTCTCGACCGGCACGCGCGCGTTCTCGAAGATCACCGCGCGCGTCGGCTGCGCATTCCAGCCCATCTTGCGTTCGTTGGCGCCGAGCGAGAGGCCCGGCGTGTCGGCGGGGATGACCAATGTCGAGATGCCGCCGGGGCCGTCGCCGCCGGTGCGGACCATCACGACATAGAGATCGCCGCCGCCGGCGCCCGAGATGAACTGCTTCTGGCCGTTCAGCACGTAATGGTCGCCGTCGCGCACCGCGCGGGTGCGCAGCGCCGCGGCATCCGAGCCGGAGCCCGGCTCGGTCAGGCAATAGCTCGCCAGCAGCTCCATTGTGCAGAGCTTTGGCAGCCATTTCTGGCGCTGGGTATCGTTGCCGAAGGCATCGATCATCCACGACGCCATGTTGTGGATGGAGATGAAGGCCGACGTCGTCGGACAGCCGGTCGCGAGCGCCTCGAAGATCAGCGCCGCGTCGAACCGCGTCATCGCGGAGCCACCGACATCGTCCTTGATGTAGATGCCGCCCATGCCAAGGGCTGCCGCCTCCCGCATCACGTCGACCGGAAAATGCTTCTCCTCGTCCCAGCGCAGCGCATGCGGCGCGATCTTCTCCGCCGCAAACGCCCGCGCCATGTCACGAATGGCGACCTGGTCCTCGTTCAGAGCGAACTGCATAGTGGGCTGCTCATTCTTGTCGTCATTGCGAGGAGCGAAGCGACGAAGCAATCCACGCCTCCGCTTGCTGCGCCATGGATTGCTTCGCTGCGCTCGCAATGACGGGCCAGGCTACACCGTCACTTCATCGTCGGGATCGAGAACTCCGCGCCTTCCTTGACGCCCGACGGCCAGCGCGAGGTGACCGTCTTGGTCTTGGTGTAGAAGCGGATCGAATCCGGACCATGCTGGTTGAGGTCGCCGAAGCCGGACTTCTTCCAGCCGCCGAAGGTGTAATAGGCGATCGGCACCGGGATCGGCACGTTGATGCCGACCATGCCGACATTCACCTTGGCGGCGAAATCGCGCGCCGCATCGCCATCGCGGGTGAAGATGGCGACGCCGTTGCCGTAGTCGTGGTCGGACGGCAGCGCCAGCGCTTCGTTGTAGTCATGCGCACGCACCACCGACAGCACGGGGCCGAAGATCTCTTCCTTGTAGATCCGCATATCCTTGGTGACGTTGTCGAACAGCGAACCGCCGAGATAGAAGCCGTTCTCATAGCCCTGCATCTTGAAGCCGCGGCCGTCGACGGCGAGCGTGGCGCCTTCCTTGATGCCGATGTCGATATAGCCCTTGACCTTCTCGACCGCCTCGCGCGTCACCAGCGGACCGTAATCGGCGGACGGATCGATCGAGGTGCCGATCTTTAAGGATTCCACGCGCGGGATCAGCTTTTCCATCAGACGGTCGGCGGTGGTCTTGCCGACGGGAACGGCGACCGAGACGGCCATGCAACGCTCGCCGGCCGAGCCGTAGCCGGCGCCGATCAGTGCATCGACCGCCTGGTCCATGTCGGCGTCGGGCATCACGATGGCGTGGTTCTTGGCGCCGCCGAAGCACTGGCAGCGCTTGCCGGTCGCCGCCGCGCGCTCGTAGATATATTGCGCGATCGGCGAGGAGCCGACGAAGCCGATCGCCTTGATGTCGGGATCGTCGAGGATGGCGTCGACCGCTTCCTTGTCGCCGTTGACGACATTGAGGATGCCCGGCGGCAGGCCGGCTTCGATCATCAGTTCCGCAAGCCGCATCGGCACGCCGGGATCGCGTTCCGAAGGTTTCAGGATGAACGCGTTGCCGCAGGCGATCGCGGGCGCGAACTTCCACATCGGGATCATCGCCGGGAAATTGAACGGCGTGATGCCGGCAACGACCCCGAGCGGCTGGCGCAGCGAATAGATGTCGATGCCCGGGCCGGCGCCTTCGGTGTATTCGCCCTTCATCAGATGCGGGATGCCGCAGGCGAACTCGACCACTTCCAGACCGCGCTGGATGTCGCCCTTGGCATCGGGAACGGTCTTGCCGTGCTCGCGCGCCAAGAGCTCGGCGAGCTTGTCGTAGTCGCGCTGCACCAGTTCCAGGAACTTCATCATCACGCGGGCGCGCCGCTGCGGGTTGGTCGCCGCCCATTCGGGCTGCGCGGTCTTGGCATTCTCGACCGCGGCGCGCAGCTCAGCCTTCGAGGCCAGCGCCACCTTGGCCTGCACATCGCCGGTCATCGGCTCGAAGACGTCGGCCGTCCGGCCCGAGGTGCCCTTGACCTCCTTGCCACCGATGAAATGTCCGATAGAACGCATGAAAACCTCCCTTCATCCCGGCCGGACGCCTGATCCGCACCTAGACCGCTTTACAAACCCTTTTGACCTGCATTTTATTGGATTCAAGTCCGATAAAATGCACCATAGATGTGCGGAAATGCTGGATCAAGGCGGCGCGATCGACTGGGATGATTTTCGCTTCGTGCTCGCCATCGTGCGCGGCGGATCGGTGTCGGCTGCGGCAAAACAACTCGGCGTCGATCATGCCACGGTGATCCGCCGTGTCGACCGGCTGGAGCATCACCTTTCGGCGAAGTTGTTCGACCGCCGCAAGACCGGCTACCTCCTCACCGAAGCCGGCCAGCGCGTCGCCGACAGCGCGGAGGCGATGGAATCGACCATCGTCGCCAACCAGGAGGCGGTCGGCGGCTCGCGTGCACATTTGACGGGCACGGTGCGGATCGGCGCGCCCGACGGCTTCGGCAGCCACTTCCTGGCTTCGCGGCTGATCAAATTCACCGACCGGTATCCAGATGTCGATCTGCAACTGGTGGCGACCGCGCGATTGTTCAGCCTGTCGAAGCGCGAGGCCGATATCGCGATCAGCCTGTCGATGCCGAAGGAAGGCCGCATTGTCGGGCGGAAGCTGCTCGACTACAGCCTCGGGCTTTACGCTGCGCCCACCTATCTCGAGCGCGCGCCGAAGATCACGGCGCGAGGCGACCTGTCGACGCATCGCTTCGTCGGCTATATCGAGGAACTCCTGTTCACGCCCGAGCTCGACTACCTGCCGCAGGTCTCGTCGAAGATTTCCGCCAAATTCCGCAGCGCCAATCTGATCGCGCAGCTCAACGCGACCATCGCCGGCTACGGCATCGCCGTGCTGCCGCATTTCATGGCGACAGCGCATCCGGAATTGTCACCGGTGCTGCCGGAGGAAGTGCGGATATCACGCACCTTCTGGCTTCTGATGCATGCCGACAGCAAGGACCTCGCCCGCATCCGCGCGGTGGCGGATTACATCTACGAGACGGTCGAGGATGAGCGGGCGTTGTTTAACGGGGGCTAATCCGTACACCGTCATTGCGAGCGGAGCGAAGCAATCCATGCCTCGGCAAGCGGCGACATGGATTGCTTCGCTGCCCTCGCAATGACGCGGAGAGAGTCGTACGGGTCAATGCGCCTTGGCGCGCGGCTTCTTGGCCGCCGGCTTGGCGGCACGAGACAATACGGCTTCGCGGCCCGAAGCGAGGATCTCGTCGGAGAACTCGCCATTGCCGGCGATGCGGGCCATCACGACGGTTCCCATCATGGTCGCAAGCGTTGCCATCGCCTGCTTGCGTGCGGCCTTCGGCGATACGTCCGGAATCTGGTCGGCTATCATGTCGATCATGCGTTCCAGCTTGGCGGCGAAGGCCTTGCGGGTCTTCGGGCTTTCGCGGGCGATCTCGGCGCCGAGCGAAGGAACCGCGCAGCCGCGGCCGGGATCGTCGCGGTGCGTCGTCGTGAGATAGGAATCGACGATGGTTGCCAGCCGCTTCTCCGGCGGCGTCTCCTCAACGATCTTGCGCCAACGCTCGTTGCCGCGATCCATCGCATAGTTGAACGCCTCGATCACCAGCGCTTCGCGGGAATCGAAATGGGCGTAGAAGCCGCCATGGGTCAGTCCGACCTCCTTCATCAGGTCGGCGACGCCGATGCCATGGGCGCCGCGTTCGCGCAGCCTGACCGATGCCTGCTTCACGATCCGCTCGTGGGTCTCCGCCTTGTGTTCTTTCGAATAACGCATGAGAGTCTCATTGGATGTTTGCAGTCATATAATAGCATCAAGACGTAAAGAAAGCTGCAGCTATTTCAAATTCGCGCCACCGATCATGGCGAAGGTCGCGGTAGAGTGCACTGCAAGACTGCCGGCGCCGTCGCGGACGAAACCTTCGGTGTAGCTGTTTTGGCGGCCGAGCTTGATCACCTTGCCTTCTGCCCGGATCGTGCCTGAACGCACCGAGAGCGGTCGCAGATAAGTGAGCTTCAGGTCGAGCGTGACCGAGGTCTGGCCGGCGGGGAGCATGGTCGAGATCGCGCAACCCATGGCAGTATCGAGCAATGCCGCGGCGGTCGCGCCGTGCAGCAGCCCGATGGTGTTCTCGAGGCTCTCCTCGGGATCGAGTTCCATCACGATCCGGCTGGGCTCGACGACAGCCATCCGGAAACCGATCAGTTTGGCGAACGGCGGCGGCGGCAGGATGCCGTCGCGGATCCCGCACATCGCTTCCATCCCCGTCATCGCGGCAGCGACCTTCGCGATCGGCCTAGGCGCCTGCCAATGCACCACCCGCTCGCGGCGGGACGTTGGCGAGAGCAGATCGACAGTATCGACGAAGGTCATGGCAACTCCTTTCAAGTGACGTTAGATGATAATCATCATTCTATTGCACGCACTGCTGCGTCGCAACACCGGTTGCGCGACGGCTTGACAAGCGCCGCCATTGTCCGGGAAGTGGCCGGATGTTCCCCTGCCCGAGATGATGCCATGGAAATGCTCAACCCCCATTGCGGCGTCGACCGCGATTCCCGCGGCGTGGTCCGCCTCACCGTCTGCAACGCCGGCTCGCTGAACATCCTGAGCTCGGCCGTCACCGATGGCGTCCGCGAAGGGTTCGAGAAGCTTCCCGATGACCGCGATATTCGCGCGGTGATCCTGGCCGGCCAGAGCGAGAAGAGCATGATCGGCGGCGCCGATATCAAGGAGATGGCCAAGCTCGAGCAGAAGTCGGCGGAAATCTTCATCACGCGACTGCGCGACCTCTGCGAGGCCGTGCGCCGATTCCCGGCGCCGGTCATCGCGCGAATGCCGGGCTGGTGTCTCGGCGGCGGGCTGGAAGTGGCCGCAGCCTGCGATTTCCGGATCGCGGCGCATGACGCAAAATTCGGCATGCCCGAGGTGCGCGTCGGCATCCCCTCGGTGATCCATGCGGCGCTGCTGCCGCGCCTGATCGGCTGGAGCCGCGCGCGCTGGCTGGTGATGACCGCCGAGAACATCGACGCACCCACCGCGCTCGCCTGGGGCCTCGTCGACAAGGTCGCGAAACAAGGCGAGCTTGACGCCGAGGTCGAACGCACCGTGGCGGCGCTGCTCGAATGCGGCCCCGAAGCGCTGCGCATCCAGAAGAATTTGCTGCGGCAATGGGAAGAACTGCCGCTGACGGAGTCGGTCAATCTGAGCGTCGGCGTGTTCGGGAAATCGTTCCTCACCGGCGAGCCGCAGCGGCTGATGCAGGGGTTTCTAGGGCGAAAGCGGTAGCCGCAAAGCGCGCCGTCATGCCCCGCGAAGGCGGGGCATCCAGTACCCGCCAAACGACGTTCTGTGGTTACTGGATCATCCGCCTTCGCGGATGATGACAGCGGTGGGGATGAAGCACGACAATTTCTCATGCCGGCGGGCGTTGCAATTTTTGCGGCGCATCATATGATTATTATCATGTGACCAAGAATCCTCCAGGGAGCCCGCCATGGCCAATGCCTCCGATCCCGTCGTTATCCTTTCCGCCGCCCGTACGCCGCTCGGCCGTTTCATGGGCGAATTGTCGCCGTTCAGCGCGCACAAGCTCGGTTCCCATGTGATCGGTGCGGCGCTGGAGCGGGCAAAGCTCGCGCCTGAACGCGTCGATGAAGTGTTCATGGGCAATGTGCTGCCGGCCGGCCAGGGCCAGGCGCCGGCCCGCCAGGCCGCGCGCGGCGCCAAACTGCCCGACGCAACCGGGGCGACCACGGTCAACAAGGTCTGCGGCTCCGGCATGAAGGCGACCATGCTCGGGCACGACATCATCAAGGCCGGCTCGGCCGAGATCGTGGTGTCCGGCGGCATGGAGAGCATGAGCAACGCGCCGTATCTGCTTGCCAAGGCGCGCGGCGGCTATCGCGCCGGCCATGACCGCATCATCGACCACATGATGATGGACGGACTTGAGGACGCCTACGAGACCGGACGCTCGATGGGCGATTTCGGCGAGGCGACGGCGGAGGCCTATCAGTTCACACGCAAGGACCAGGACACTTACGCGATGGAGACGCTCACGCGGGCGCGCAACGCGGTCGAGGGCGGCGCGTTCAAGGCCGAGATCGCGTCGATCACGATCACGGAGAAGGCAGGCCCGCGCGTGATCGCCAATGACGAGCATCCGCTCAAAGTGGATCCCGCCAAGATCCCCGGATTGAAGCCGGCATTCCGCGCCAACGGCACCATCACGCCGGCCGCCTCCTCCGCCAATGCCGACGGAGCCGCGGCGCTGATCCTGGCCAAGCGCTCGCTGGCCGATCGCGACGGCCTGCCGGTACTGGCCGAGATCAAGGGCCATGCCACCCACAGCCAGGAGCCGCAATGGTTCACCACGGCGCCGATCCCGGCGATCCGCAAACTGCTCGACAAGGTCGGCTGGAGCGTCGGCGACGTCGACCTGTTCGAGATCAATGAGGCCTTCGCGGTGGTGGCGATGGCGGCGCAGCGCGACCTCGGAATCCCGCGCGAAAAACTCAACATCAATGGCGGCGCCTGCGCGCTGGGTCACCCGATCGGCGCCACCGGCGCGCGGCTGATCGTGACGCTGCTGCATGCGCTGGAAGCGCAGAACCTGAAGCGCGGTGTCGCCGCGCTCTGCATCGGCGGCGGCGAAGCCACCGCGATCGCGGTCGAGCGGGTCGCGCATTAGCCTTCGCCCCCTAATGTCCTGAAACGAGGGAAGTATGGCATTTACGTCATGCCTCCCTCGCGGCAGTATCTGCCTGACGAGCTAACCTTCCAGTTAGAATTTTCCGAGGCTGCATGATCTCGAACAGGCTGGCGGCCGCCCTTGGCCGCCGCAATGTCCATTACGGCTGGGTGATGGTCGGCGTCACCTTCCTCGCCGCGCTAATTGCCGCCGGCACCGTCGGCGCGCCCGGCGTCTTCATCGTGCCGCTGCAGCAGGAGTTCGGATGGAGCACAGCGGAGATCTCCTCCGCGCTCTCGATCCGTTTCATCCTGTTCGGTCTGATGGCGCCCTTTGCCGCGGCGCTGATGAATCGCTACGGCTTGCGCAATGTGACCTTGGTGGCCCAACTCATCGTGGTTTCCGGCCTGCTTGCCTCGCTCGCGATGACACAGGTCTGGCAGTTGGTGCTGCTGTGGGGAGTCGTGATCGGAATCGGCACCGGCATGACGGCGCTGGTGCTGGGCGCGACGATCGCTGCGCGCTGGTTCGTCGCGCAGCGCGGCCTCGTCATCGGCATCATGACCGCGAGTGTCGCAACCGGCCAACTCGTCTTTCTGCCCTTGATCGCAACCCTCACTGAGCGCTTCGGCTGGCGGATCGCGCTGTCGCTGGTCTGCGTCGTGCTCGGCCTGTCCGCCTTCCTGGTGCTGCTCGTCATGCGCGACCGGCCGAGCGACGTCGGCCTCCGCCCGTTCGGCGACACCGGCAAGGAGCCACTCCCCGCGCCGCCGCCGAGCAACACGCCGATCATGGCGGTCGCGCTCGGCACGCTGCGCGACGCGTCGAAGTCGCCGGTATTCTGGATCCTGTTCGCGACCTTCTTCATCTGCGGCGCCTCCACCAATGGCCTGGTCCAGGTGCACTTGATCCCGATGTGTCTCGATTTCGGCATTCCGCAGGTGCAGGCTGCGAGCCTGCTCGCCGCGATGGGCATTTTCGATTTCTTCGGCACCATCGTCTCGGGCTGGCTGTCGGACCGCTATGACAACCGCTGGCTTCTGTTCTGGTATTACGGCCTGCGCGGGCTGTCGCTTATCTTCCTGCCGTTCACCGATTTCTCATTCTACGGCCTGTCGCTGTTTGCGATGTTCTACGGGCTCGACTGGATCGCTACCGTGCCGCCCACCGTGCGCCTGACCGCGCAGAACTTCGGTGTTGAGCGCGCCAATCTCGTATTCGGCTGGATCTTTGCCGGACATCAGCTCGGCGCCGGTGCCGCCGCCTTTGGCGCCGGCCTGTCGCGGACGGTCTACGCAAGCTACCTGCCCGCCTTCTTCATTGCCGGCGCGCTCTGCCTCATTGCTGCATCGATCGCGCTGGCGATCAGGCGGCCGGCGCTGAAAGCGGTCGCGGCAGCCGCTTAGAGGGTGGGCAAAGCGCAGCGTGCCCACTTTTTCCTTGCACCGAACGCGGGTGGTGGGCACGCTCCGCTTTGCCCACCCTACAAGTCGCGGCGCGCCTCCAGAGTAACGTCGTCACTCATCACGCAGCTAATACGTGATGGTCGTACGTACACCGACCATTACACCATCCTTGATGCGATGCGTCTGCGTGGGATCGTAGGGATCGACCGCGCCGCCGCCCGGATGCGCAATATATTGAAGCACCGGCTGCAGATAGAAGCCGGGCCTGACCTCATGCTGATAGGTGACCTCGAAGATCGCCTCGTAGTCGCGGATCGGGTATGGCGTTCCGGTGAAGATCTGGATGTCGCGATCGAGAGCGCGGGCGCGGTCGGAGATCCTGGCATAGGTTGCAGCGACGCCGAACCTGTCGTTCGGATGGGCGTCGCTGAAGCCGGTGAACAGGAAGCCTCCGTCGACATAGGCGTTGACCAGGTTGCGATCGGACGGGCTCACCGAGGCCCGCATGAAGAATGCGACGCCCTTGTCCGAACCGGGTGCGGCGCGCGCCAATTGCTGCTCGTAGACCATGAACAATCCCTGGTTTCGGCGCCACCATGCCGGATCGCCGGAGCTGTTGGGATCGGCGAGCGACAGGCCGTCACCCGAAAAGCGCTGATCGGGAAACGACATCATGTGATACCAGCCACCGCCGGTGATCGTCGCCGGCAACCGGCTCTCGCCGATCTCGAACTTGTATTTGAGCTGTCCGATCCACCACGGCGGATCGTTGAGGCGGAACAGAAGGCCGTTGGCATTGGCGATCTGCGCGTCGTCCGCATCCGGCGGTGCCGCACTGCCGTCGAACAGTGCGAGATAGGCGGTGATCCGGTCTGAGAGCGCCGCCTTGATACGGATGCCAGGAACCGCGAGTGGCGGCGACGGCCCGCCCCCCGGCAGGTTGATCCCTGTGATGCCGGGCCAGCCCAGCGCGGAGTTGATGAAGATGTCGTCGTACTGGCTGTCGATGAACTCAATGTCGGAGGCCTGTTGGCCAACGCGGACGGCGAGCTTGCCGCCAAGCAGTTGCTGCTCGATCCAGAGCTCATAGAGCCGCGTCGAGGACAAGGCCTCGACGCCGGAGACCAGCATCAGATTGCCGATATAGCTGCGCGACATGCCATCGCCATGGATCTGGAACACGTTGGCGTGGAAGGTGGCGCCGGTCCAGCCCATCACCTTTTCAAGGTCGATGGTGGTGCCGAGATCGAGACGCCCGGTATAGATCGCGCCGGTACGCATGCCGCCGGAGACGTTGGCGAGCCCCTCGCCGATATAGGTCAGGCTGAACTGGTAGCCGGCATCGGCCAGCCTGTCGCGCAGGTCCTTGTCGCCGCCGTCGGGCTGATCTGCCGCGCGGGCGGCTGCGAGGGCAAGGGCAGTGATCGCCGCGAATGCCGTGACCGCGCGGATGAGCACTCGGTACATGCAATGATACCGCAGCCCGTTATTTGACGATGCCCAGGCGACGCATGATCAGATAGGCAAGGCCCGAGGCGGCGATCAACAGCACCGCGGCCCACAGGAAGCCGCTGTCGACGTCGGTGAGCGGCAGTCCCTTGGTGTTCATGCCGAAGATGCCGGTAACCAGCGTCGGCGGCAGCAGCATCATGGTCACGACCGACAGCGCGTGCAGATGCCGGTTGCTCTCCTCCTCCAGCTTGAAGCGAAGCTCTTCCTCCAGCAACCGGCTGCGTTCGCGCAGCTCGGTGATATCGTGGTCGAGACCGTCGAGCCGCTGTGCGAGCTTTGCGGCATGCAGCCTTAGCGCCGGGCTGAGATTTTCGGGGCTCTTCTGCTCGAGCCGGTGGAACAGGACACGCAAGCCGGCAAGCTGACGATGCAGCCGCAGACAGGTTCGCCGCAACCGGCCGAGCCCGGCCCGCATCTCCGACTTGGTCTCGCCGGACAGCACCCGTTCCTCGATGCCGTCGATCTCGGTGGCGATCTTGTCGGCCATCCGGTCCATAGTGTCGGCGACCTCGTCGATGATCTTCTCAAGCAGCGCCGCCACCGTCGCGACACGATGGCCGCCTTCGAGCACGCGGCGCGTGGCATCCACCGCGCACAGCGCCTGATGGCGGCCGCTGATCAGGAGACGCTCGGTCATCGCGAAGCGAAGGAAGCCGGTTTCCTCCGTTGGGGAGTCGATCTCGCGCACGAGATCGGAGAACACGCCATAGACGCAGTTGTCGATGGTGTGGAGCTGCTGGAAATTGTCATGCGACAGCAAGAGATCGCGCGCCAGCATCGGAAACTGCAGGCCGCCAAGCCATTGCCGGCTGCGACCATCCGCCAGATTGAAATGCAGCCAGAGCCTGCCATCATGGCTGAACTCGATCGGCGCTTCGATGGGCAAGGATTCAGCGGTGCCGTCGCCATGCAGACGGAACGCCCACACCAGGCCGGGGATCACCGGAGTGGCGTCCGCCGGCACGCTGACAATTTTCGCTGGTTCAGCCGACATGACCAGCCCGAAGCTCAACGCGAGACATCGTCAACCCCTGCGCATGCCAGCACATATCAGTGCGGGGCACCTTCCCCACACGCCGGCACGCGACGATTGAATTACGCTTCTGTTACAGTTTGATGTCGCAGTCTACTCCGCCGCGAGACCCGTTGCGACCAGCTCGGCTTCCTTGTTGTAATCGTGCACGACGCGGCCGAACGGCAGCGTCAGATCGGCGAGGAAATGGTGCGCGCCGACCACCCGCCGCACCGGAAAATCCGCAACCGGCGCATTGACGTGCGGTACCAGATGCAGCCGGCCCGGGCCGATCCATGAGCCCTTGACGTTGATGTCGGTCAGGTTGATCGCGACGAGCTGGCAGACTTCGAGACGGCCATCGACTCCCGGGATCATCTTCAGATTAACTTGCGTCTTCGACAGCGTCGCGCGGGTGATGTCGCCATTGCCCGCCATGCTCTCATGCTTGTAGCCCATGGTGCCCATGGCGACGAGCTGGCCGGCGTATTCGAGCGTGCCGGTCAGCGTGTCCTTGACGATCTCGAGCTTGGGATGGGCGTATTTCTTCGGAAAGCCCCAGATCTCCCGGCCCGCCGCAATCGGCGGATCATCGTCGAGGTACATCTGCGAAACAAAATTGACCTCTTCGCCGTGCAAGCGCGCCGGGATCACCAGACCGGACTCGGTATAGCTGCCGAAGCCGGAACTATCAGGCATCTTGATCCATTCGTAGTGCACGATCGGCTGATCAATCGGCTCGAGCGGCTCAGGCAGCCCGGCACGGATCAGCGCGGGATCGGTCTCGTAGGTGATGACCAGGAATTCGCGATTGACGAAGCGGTAGGGTCCTGCGGGATAGCTTGGGCCCGCGGCAGGCATTGACGGAAGCCGCAATAGTTCTTCCCTGCGCATCGCAAATCCCCTGTTTTGCAATTAATGGCCCGAACGCTAGCGACGGACATTGACATTGATATGAGGGATTTCCTTCAGCCGCGTGACCCGAATGTCCCCTTGGCGGCTGTCATCAGCGCGTCACGGGCACACGGAATCGTTGGCGCGCAGGGAGTGCAAGGACATGGATGCGCGTAGCCCACATTTCGACGAACAAGAAACTGCAACCTCCCATCGCGGCTGGCGGCCGGAGCGCTGCGACCGTGTCGCGCTGGTGCTGCAAGGCGGTGGTGCGCTCGGCGCCTACCAGGCCGGCGTCTATCAGGCGCTGCACGAAGCAGGTATCGAGCCGGACTGGATCTGCGGCGTCTCGATCGGCGCGATCAACTCGGCAATCATCGCCGGCAATCCGCCGGAGCGGCGGCTTGAGCGACTGCACACATTCTGGGACCGCATCACCAGCCGCAAGATCTGGCACTACACGCCGGACGGCGACATCTTCCGCAAGGCCCGCAACTTCACCTCCTCGTTCATGACGACGGTGCTGGGCCAGCCCGGCTTCTTCGCGCCCCACACCACCAGTCCATGGTTCAGCCCAGCCGGCGCCAGGACCGCCACGAGCTATTACGATACGGCGCAGCTACGCGAGTCGCTGCTCGAGCTGGTCGATTTCGAGCGCATCAACTCCAAGAGGATGCGGCTTGCCGTCGGCGCGGTGAACGTGCTGTCGGGCAATTTCATCTATTTCGATAACGCGCATGACGAGATCATTCCCGAGCACATCATGGCGAGCGGCGCGTTGCCCCCGGCGCTGCCGATGGTAAAGGTGGGCACCGACCATTTCTGGGATGGCGGCATCGTCTCCAACACGCCGCTGCAGCATCTGCTCGATCAGGTCGACAGCCTCAATTCACTGGTATTCCAGGTCGACCTGTTCTCGGCCCGCGGCGTGCTGCCCCGCGACATCCACGACGTAATGGCCCGCCACAAGGACATCATGTATTCCTCGCGCACGCGCTACAACACCGATATGTATCGCAAGACCCACAATCTCCGCGCCCGCCTCTATAAGGCGCTGTCGAAGATTCCGAACGAGCAGCTATCGGAGGAAGAGCGCCAGCTCCGCGATTCCAACAGCGCCCTGCCGAGCATCGCGATCCTGCAACTGATCTATCAGCAGAAGGCCTATGAAGGCCACGCCAAGGATCACGAATTCTCGGGCACCTCGATGCGCGAGCACTGGATGAGCGGGCATGAGGACACCAAGCGTACGCTGATGCGGCGCGACTGGATCAAGATGCCCGACGCCGGCATCGTGGTCCATGACGTGCACCGCGAGAGCGAGGTGTAGAACTGCCGAAAGGACGCAGGCGCCACGCACTCCCCCTCATCCTGAGGAGCCTGCGTAAGCAGGCGTCTCGAAGGATGGGCCGCCTGTGAGACCCGGGCCTCATGGTTCGAGACGCCGCTACGCGGCTCCTCACCATGAGGGTCAGGCAGCAACTACGGCCTTGTCGACATGTTGCCTGGCGGCCCCGCGGTCCGGATCGGCTCAGCCAAACGCGCGAATTCGCAGAGCAGCGAGCGCGTCCTGCGGGGGTCGATCACCTCCTCCACCCAGAATTTTTCGGCCGAGCGGAATGGCGAGCGCAGCTTGTTCAGACGGTCCTCGATCTCCTTCAGCTTCGCCGCCGGATCGGGCGCTGCCTCGATGTCGGCCCGGTAGGCGGCCTCGATGCCGCCCTCCAGCGGCAGCGAGCCCCAATAGGCCGACGGCCAGGCGTAGCGCATCGAGAAGCGGTTCGCCGGCTGGTGCACCACGCCGGCGACGCCGAAGGCGTTGCGCACGATGATCGTGCACCAGGGCACGGTGCTCTGGTTGACCGCCGCCATCGCGCGCACGCCATGGCGGATGGTCGCGCTCTTCTCTGCCTCCAGCCCGATCATGAAGCCGGGGCAGTCCATCAGGTAGACCACCGGCAGATGGAAGGTCTCGGCGAAATCGACCCAACGCACCACCTTCTGGCAGGCTTCCGCGGTCCACGAGCCGCCATAGTGGAAGGGATCGCTCGCCAGCAGCAGCACCGCCCTGCCCTCGAGCCGCGCCAGGCCGACAATGATCGGCTTGCCGAAATTGGCGCTCACCTCGAAGAACGAGCCCTTGTCGACGACAGCGTCGATGATCGGGCGCATCTTGTAGACCTGCCGGCGATTGCGCGGCACCGCCTTCGTCAGCGATTCCTCTGATCGTTCAGGATCGTCGGTGCAGGGAATGGTCGGCGGCAGTTCGAACACCGATTGCGGCAGATAGGAGAGGAAGCGCCGCGCGCACTCGAACGCCTCCTCCTCGGTCTCGACTGCCTGATCGATCGCGCCGGCGCGGGTCTGGATGTCGGCGCCGCCGAGCTCCTGCTTGGTCAGATCCTGCCCGAGCCGCTTCACCACCGGCGGGCCCGCGACGAACATCGCAGAGTTCTTGGTCATCACCGAATAATGCGTGGCCGCAAGTCGCGCCGCGCCAAGGCCTGCGACCGAGCCGAGCCCGAGACCGACGACCGGCACGCGCGCGAGGTTCGCGGTCGTGTACCAGTACCAGCGCGTGCCGCCGACGCCGCCGGGCAGGTTGGCTGCGCCGCGCGTCTCGATCGTCTTGACCGAGCCGCCGCCGCCGGAGCCTTCGATCATGCGGATGATCGGCAACCGGAAATCATGCGCCATCTCCTCCGCCATCAGCGGCTTGGCGGAGATCGACGCATCAGCCGAGCCGCCGCGCACGGTGAAATCGTCGCCGACCACGACCACCGGACGGCCGTCCACCTTGGCGCGGCCGAACACGCAGTTCGCGGGCGTCAGCTGCTTGAGCTCGTTGTTCTCGTCATATTCGGCGATGCCGGATATGGCGCCGATCTCGTGAAAGGATTTCTGATCGACAATCTTATCGATGCGCTCGCGAACGGTGAGCCGGCCTTGATCGCGCTGTCGTTTTACCTTCTCAACGCCTCCCATCTCCCGCGCGAACGCTTCGCGCCGGGCGAGCTCGTCGAGTTCCGGCTTCCAGTTCATTCCTTTCCTCCGCTTTTATGATCTTGTTATGGTTCACGGCTGCCGGAACAGGTTTTCGCTCGAGCCGGTTATTGAAGATGCTGGCGTCGGCGCCTTCGAGCAGGCTGGCGAGCGCGGCGCCGAGCTGCACCATTTGCGGCCCGACCTCCTTGTGCAGCCGCTTCTCGTCATACATCGCCGACAACAGGCCGATCGTGGTCACGACATAGGTCTGGTATTGCGGCGACCATAGCGGCACCGCGACGCCGTTGATGTGCGGGCTCCAGAGGCCGCAGGCGACGACATAGCCGTGCTCGCGCAAGAGGCGGCGATTGCCCTCGATGCGCGGCTTGAGCAGCTTCGCGCCTTCGGGAATCTCGCGCTCCATCTCCGCGATCAGGGCATCGCCGACCTCGGGCTCGAGCGCAGCCGTATAGGCGTGGCCCGCAGCGGTGGTCGCCATTGAGATCCGGCTGCCGGTGACCTCGTGCAGGCCGAGAGCGTTCGCCGAGCGCGCGTATTCGAGATAGACGAGCTGGAACCTATCGGGGATGACGAAGCCGACGGTGCCGGGCAATTGCTCGGCGACGTCCTGCAGACGCTGACGGATCAGGTTGCGGAGCTGCAGGCCCTTCATCATCGCGGTGCTCATCGCCACCGCGCTAGGACCTATCCGATATTTCTGGTCCCGCGGCAGATAGACGAGCTGGCCCATCCGCGTCAGCGTGTGCGTGAGCCGCGACACCGTCGATCGCGGCAGGCCGCAACGATTCGATATTTCAAGATTACCGAGCCGCGCTTCGTGTCCTTCGAAACATCTGAGGACATCAAACGCGCGCGACACGACCTGGATCACGTCGCCCTCGCCTGCGAGATCGCTGGCGAGCATTCCTTGGCGGCTAAGCCGCTCTGAGCGTCTTCCCATTTGTTATAGGCTCCATTCCGCCATACGGAATAAAATTCCACTTGCAGAACAAGCTACCTCAGGCAATGTGCGGCCACAACAAAAGCCGTTCGCAGAGCGCTATGCGTTTCGCGAAACGGATGGGGAGCGTGGAATGCCAGATATCAAGATCATCACCGAAGTGGCCGGCCGTGTATGCGCAATACCCGTTGAGGCCGGTGCCAGCATCGCAGATGGCGACGAGGTCGCGCTGGTTGAGGCGATGAAGATGGAGATTCCGGTGACGTCGACCGCGTCGGGCACGGTCAAGTCGATCCTCGTCAGCGTCGACGACGTGATCGCCGAAGGACAGGCGGTCGCCATCGTCGAGACCTGACGCGCACACATTCAAGGCTCGATCCGCGACAATCTGTCCGGTGATGCAACGATGGTGGCAGTGCGCGCCAACGGTGCGCCGTTGCCATCATCGCGATGCGATGCAATGATCCTCGCAAACAACAAGTTTCGCGTAGCGAAACATCAGGGAGGAATCATGATCCGTCGTATGCTCGCGCTCGGCGTCACCCTACTCGTATCAGGACCTTCGCTCGCCGAAGACATCAAGCTGCCGCCGACGATGGGCGTGACCGCCTACGACACGGGAACCGCGGGGTTCAACATCGCGGTCGGTGTCGGCAAGATGATGAAGGACAAATACGGCACCGACCTCCGCGTGCTGCCGGCGGGCAATGACGTGGCGCGGCTGGCGCCGCTGCGCGCCAAGCGCGCGGTGATGTCGGCGATGGGGTCCGGCACCTATTTCGCGCAGGAAGGCGTGTTCGAGTTCGGCGCCAAGGAATGGGGGCCGCAGCCGCTGCAACTCCTGTTGTCCACGGTCGACTGCAATGCAGCCTCGCTCGGCGTCGCCGCCGATATCGGCGTCAAGGACATCAAGGATCTCAGGGGCAAGCGCGTCGGCTTCGTGGTCGGCTCGCCCGCGCTGAACCAGAACTCGCTCGCCATCCTCGCCTTCGGCGGTCTCAAGCAGTCCGACGTCAAGGCCGTCGAATTCGCAAGCTATGGCGCGATGTGGAAGGGCCTGATCAACAACGACACCGACGCTGCCTTCGGCACCACCATTACGGGGCCCGCAAAGGAAGCCGAGACCTCGCCGCGCGGATTGATCTGGCCGCCGCTTCCAGCTGACGACAAGGCCGGATGGGAACGGGTGCAGAAGGTCGGCTCGTTCTTCTTCCCGCATCGCGCGACCTGTGGCGCCGGCATCTCGCCAGAGAAGCCGCTCAACCTCGCAAACTACCCCTACCCGATCTTCGTCGCCTATGCATCCGTGCCCGCGGACCAGATTTACGCCATCACCAAGGCGATGATCGTCAACTACGATGCCTACAAGGATTCCGCGCCAGGCGCGAGCGGGCTTGCCGCCGATAGGCAGACCAAGAACTGGGTCGCGCCGGTGCATCCCGGCGCCGTGAGGGCGCTGAAGGAAGCGGGCCAATGGACCGACCAGCAGGAGGCCCACAACAACGCGCTGTTCAAGCGCCAGGACGTGCTCACCGCCGCCTGGACGGAATATGGCAAGTCCAATCCGCCCGCGGACGAGAAGGCGTTCCTGGAAGGCTGGATGAAGGCGCGCGCGGCAGCGCTTGCCAAGGCCAACATGTCGAACGGCTTTGAATAAAGCCACGAGCTTCCATTGCAAGCTAACGCCATTGTGGGGATCTCCTGATGTCAGCTTCTCCGCTCGATAGCGCCGTGGCCGCGCCGCCGAAGAGGATCGAGTTCGAAGATCCCCATGCCGGGGCGGGCAACATGCAGGAGGCCGAGGTCACGCGCGTGCGCAGCTTGCGCGGCGGCTGGCGTTGGGCGCTGGTGGTCGCGACCGCGGCCACCATCCTGCTCTGCATCAACCAGCAATTCTCGCTGCGCTTCCTGATCGGCTACACCCAGCTCAACACCGAATATTTCTATCTGCTGATCGCGCTGATGCTGCCGTTCACGTTCCTGATCTTTCCGGGAACGGGGAGCGCGCCGCTCGACCGGATTCCCTGGTACGACCTTCTCCTGTTCGTGCTGACGTTTGCTGCGGCGATCTGGCTGATGCTCAACATCCGCAAGGCCGCGCAGTACGGCTGGGAATCCGACGGCGCGCCGCGCAACGTCCTGATTGCAGGCGTCGTGATGTGGGCGATGCTGATGGAGGCCCTGCGCCGCACCGGCGGCTGGAGCCTCTTGCTCAGCGTGTTCCCCTTCACAGTCTATCCGCTGTTTGCCGAGGCCAAATGGCTCGGGCCGTTTCGTGGCTCCGAACTCACCTTCGACCAGGCCACCGCCTATCATGTGCTCTCGGGCGAGAGCCTGCTTGGGATTCCGATCCAGGCCTTTGCCGATACCGTGATCGGCTTCCTCGTGTTCGGCACCGCGCTGATGATGACGGGTGCCGGAAAATTCTTCATCAACATCGCCTTTGCGCTGTGCGGCACGTTCCGCGGCGGGGCGGCGAAGGTCTGCATCTTCGCGAGCGGACTGCTCGGCATGATGTCCGGCTCGATCATCTCCAACGTGCTCACTGCCGGCACCATGACCATCCCGGTGATGAAGCGCAGCGGCTTCCGCGCCTCCTATGCCGGCGCCATCGAGGCCTGCGCCTCGACCGGCGCGGTGCTGGCGCCGCCGGTGATGGGCGCCACCGCCTTCGTGATCGCGCAGTTCCTGAACATCAGCTACGCCGAGGTCGCGGTCGCCGCGATCATTCCCGCCGCGCTCTATTATATCGGCCTGTTCATGCAGGTGGACTCCTATGCGGCGCGTCATGGCCTGAGGGGCATTCCGCGGGCCGAGCTGCCGCGGGTGATCGATACCCTCAAGTCGGGCTGGTACTACGTGTTCGTCATCGCGCTGCTGATCGTGATGTTGCTCTACTTCAAGCGCGAGAGCCACGCCCCGTTCTACGCCACTGCGTTGCTCCTCGTGCTGAACCAGTTCTTCTCCAAGGAGACGCGCTGGACGCCAGCCACGATCGCAAAATTCCTCGAAGTCAATGGCCGCACCTTCGTGGAGCTGGTCGGCATCCTCGCCGGCTGCGGGCTTCTGATCGGCGCATTCTCGATGACCGGCGTGGTCTCGAGCCTCGCCAACGACCTGCTGACGCTTGCTGGCGACAACGCGTTTCTGCTGCTGGCGATGTGCGCTTTCACCAGCCTGATCCTGGGGCTCGGGTTGACCACCACGGCTTGCTACATCTTCCTCGCTATCCTGGTGGCGCCGGCGCTGGAGAAGCTCGGGCTCAACCGGATGGCGGTCCACATGTTCATCTTCTACTGGGGCATGCTGTCGTCGATCACCCCACCGGTCGCGATCGCTTCGTTCGCCGCAGCCGGCATCGCCGGATCGCCGGCGATGAAAACCGGGTGGGAATCGATGTGGGTCGGCAGCATCATCTATTTCATCCCGTTCTTCTTCGTGCTGAACCCGGCGCTGGTGCTGCAGGGACCTTCCCCCTATCTCGCCGGCCTCGGCCTGATGGCGCTTGCCGGTTTCGGCACGCTGTTCATCTGCGGCGGCATCCAGGGCTATCAGGCCTTTGTCGGCGACCTCAGCCGCGCGGGCGCGCTGGAGTGGCCGCTGCGGGTGCTGCTCGTGATCGGCGGCTTCGTGGTGGCGACACCCGGCGGCGGCATCAACCCGTTGTCGCAGATGCAGGTGACGCTGCTCGGGCTTAGCATCCTGGTGCCGACGGTCCTGATCGCGCTGCTGCTGGTCCGGCGGCAGGCGCTCATACCGAACCAGTTGCGCGCCCCCTGATTGCGTTGCACAACAGGAGGCGATGAAACCCGAGCCGCCTCCTTCCAGCGCCACCGCCTGGACCCGCTCAAGACCGCCTCTGCTGCGGTTCCTGCAGTCATGCCACGACGAGTTCGCCGCCGAGACCGGTGGCGCCGTCGCCGATTACATCCCCGAGCTCGGCAAGGCCGACCCTGCCCATTTCGGCATCAGCCTCGCCACCCTCGACGGTCACGTCTACGAGGTCGGCGACACCAAGGTGCCCTTCACCATCCAGTCGATGTCCAAACCCTTCGTGTTCGCGCTGGCGCTGGACACGCTGGGGGCGGCGCGGGTGGAAAGCGCGATCGGCGTCGAGCCGTCGGGCGATCCTTTCAACTCGATCCGGCTGAATGCGGAGAACCATCCCTTCAACCCGATGGTCAATGCCGGCGCCATCGCCTGCACCGGGCTGATCCATGAGGCCAAGGGCGATGCCGCCTTCGACTATATCCGGCAGGCGCTCGGCCGCTTCGCCGGGCGCGAGCTCGCGCTCGACGAGGCCGTCTATCTTTCCGAAAGCACGACCGGGGACCGCAATCGGGCGATCGGCTATCTCCTGCGCACCAATGCGGTGATCAAGGACGACGTCGCCTCCGTGCTGGATGTCTATTTCCGGCAATGCGCGGTGCTGGTGACCGCGCGCGATATCGCGATCATGGCGGCAACGCTTGCCAATCGCGGCATCAATCCGGTGACCGGCAAGCAGGTGATGACGCCGTATGCGATCTCGCGCACGCTCTCGGTGATGACCTCGTCGGGCATGTACGATTTCGCCGGCGAATGGATCTATCGCGTCGGCATCCCCGCCAAGAGCGGCGTCGGCGGCGGCATTCTGGCCGCGCTGCCCGCCCGACTCGGGCTCGGCAGCTATTCGCCCAAGCTCGACAAGCACGGCAACAGCGTGCGCGGCATCAAGGTCTGCGAGGCGCTGTCCTCGCATTACGACCTGCATATGCTCAACCGCAGCGACGATGCG
This sequence comes from Bradyrhizobium sp. Crot121, assembly GCF_059512385.1. NCBI lineage: Bacteria > Pseudomonadati > Pseudomonadota > Alphaproteobacteria > Hyphomicrobiales > Nitrobacteraceae > Bradyrhizobium > Bradyrhizobium sp. Crot121. The sequence continues at coordinate 27,786 of NZ_JCAMOR010000018.1, forward strand.
CGCACCAGCATCATCGCCGACTACAATATCGGCAAGAGCCCGTCGCGGCGCGTCCGCCGCCCGCATGAGCGCGATATCCTCGCGGCCCATCACGAGGAGGTGCGGATCATCGAACTGGTCGGCACGCTGTCGCTTTCCGCGGTCGATTACGTGTCGCGGCGGATGGCCTCGGAGCGGCGGCCGCAATTCGTCGTGTTCGACCTGCACCGCGTCACCTCCACCACCCGTGCCGGCGCGCGGCTGGTCGCCGAGGCCTTCGAGGAACTGGCCGCGCTCGGCGTCACCGTGATCCTGTCCGGAATCAAACGCTCATCGACGGAATGGAAGACGCTGCGCGAGTGGACGGCCAAGCTCGGCAACATCAGGGACTTCTACCTGCTCGATACCGCAATCGAATGGGCGGAGGACCAGATCGTCTATCGCTATGGCGGCTCGATCGATTTCTTCGAGACCGCGGAATTGTCCGAGCAGCCGCTGCTGGCCGGATTGAGCGCGGAAGAGCTGACCGACCTCGCGTCGCTCGCTTCGACCCACACCTACCGCTCCGGCGAGAAGATCATCTCCGCCGGCGATCCCGCTGGCTCGCTGTTCTTCCTGCGCAGCGGTGTCGTGCACGTCACCCTGCCCGACGGCGTCCGCCTGGCGACGCTCACCGCCGGCATGGCGTTCGGCGAGATGGCGCTGATCGAGCCCATCCGTTCCGCCGACGTGCTGGCGGACCAGGCCGCGACCGCCTGGGAAATCCCGCTGCGCGACTTCGAACGGTTCCGCAAGCAGCACCCGCGCGCCGGCGAGCGGATCATGCGCAACCTCGCGCAACTGCTCGCCGACCGGCTGATCGTCGCAAACGCGAAGGTCGATCTGCTGACGGCGACGTAGAGTCCCTTCTCCCCGCGCGCGGGCCTTCCCAGTTCCCTCTCCCCGCTCTTCGCGGGGAGAGGGTTAGGGTGAGGGGCCGCTTCCGCGAAGATGGTGATAGCTTTATTCGCAGAAGCAGCCCCTCACCCGGATCGCATCTTCGATGCGATCCGGCCTCTCCCCGCGCGCGGGGCGAGGCGAAGAAGAGCGCGGCGGCAGCTCGATCAACCCACCACTTCCGTGACCGGCTGCAGGTCGATCTCGAACGTCTCGAGGAATTTCGAGGTCATGATGTAGAAGCCGACCGAGAGCTGCAATTCGACGAGCGCGGCTGGCGAGAGCTTCGAGGCGATCGCCTTGAAGGTGGCGTCCGTCGGTTTCTTCAGCTTGACGATCTCATCAGTGAAAGCGAGCGCGGCGCGCTGCACGTCGTTGAAGCAGGTGGCGGACTGCCAATTCTCCAACGCTTCGTTCTGTTCGTCGGTGACGCCGACATTCTTGCCGATCCGTTTATGCGCGACGATTTCGTAAGGAGCTTCGCACAGGATGCCGGTGCGGGTGATCGCAAGCTCGCGGACAACAGGATCAAGCTCGCCTCTGTGTCGGATCGCGCCACCGAGCCGGCAATATTGCTCAAAATAACTGGGCGAATGCGCCATCATGCGGAAGATGTTGGCGTTGCGATTCTTGTCGAGGATTTCACGGGTGCGATCGCTGGCTTTGGCGGGATCGCTGTATTCGATGCGGGCCATTCTTTTCCGTCTCGTTCTTTCTTCTCGATTTGCTTCGGTTCCGTTAAGTTTCAAAACACTATCCGCCGCTTGACGCAGGAGCAACACAGCCGAGTCAAAATGCCGCCGCAATGCTGACCGACCCTGCTACCGTCGATATTCGCCGAGTGGGGACTCAATCGGAGCGAATGTCCGACGCGGGGTGTTCCGAGAGTACCAATCTAAAAGGCCGTCGCTTGCGCGGATTCCGCGCCACGATGAGTCACGCCCAAGTCTAGGGAGACAGGCATGAAGGAAGCCACCAGGAGGGCGGCCTCGGAGGCGCTCGCGCAAATGCTGGCGGTGACGGCAATGGTCGTCATCGCCAGCATTGTGCTCTATTGGCGGTGACCGCGATCATCTAACCTTTTCAAAATACGGCACCACGCGGCCCGCGAACTGCGCAAACCGCGCGGTCACCTTGTCGCCGATCGCAAGATCATTCTCGCCGTGGGCCATCATGCGGAAACCTTCGGCGGTGTCGACCAGCACGATGTTGTAGGGCACATGCGCGCGTGTCTCGGGCGTCGCGGCGCGGCAGACCAGCGAGGTCGCGTAGACCGTCCCTATCCCGCTGGCGCGCTTTTCCTGCGGATCGGGCGCGCCGCAGGCGGCGCAAAAGCTGCGGCGGAAATATTGCACAGCGCCGCAAGCGGTGCAGGATTGGTAGACGATCGCTTCCGCGCCGCTGGTCCAGTCTGCAGGCTTGCCGCTCATCGCACCCGCTCCAGGAACATGCTGACATGCGAGGACAGCACGCCGCCATCGCCATGCAATAGCGCGATCGAGGCGTCGCGGACCTGATGGTTGCCGGCTCGCCCGGTCATCTGCAGATGCGTCTCGACCAGATGCGCCATCGCGCCGCCGACGCCGCAATGGCCGTAGCTCAGGAGACCGCCATGGGTGTTGAGCGGCATCTCGCCGTCCTGATTGAAGTAACCCGCACGCACGCGCGCGGCTGCCTCGCCGCGCTTGGCCAGGCCGAGATCTTCGAGCAGCATCGCAAGCGTGATGGTGAAGCTGTCGTAGACCGCGGCATAGCGCACATCGGAGATCGCAACGCTGGAGACCGCCTTGGCCTTGGCGATCGCGATCTCGGCGCCGAGTTCACTCAAAGCCGGCGCGGCGGTGACATGCTGATGCGTATGCGCCTGCGCACAGCCGCGGATGCGCACGCCGATGTCGCTGGTCCGCTCGCGGCTGATCACGAAAGCCGCGCCGCCGTCGGAGACCGGGCAGCAATCGAGCAGCTTCAGCGGTTTCGCTACCGGCTTTGAAGCCATCACGTCAGCGACCGTGATCGGGTCGTGGAATTGCGCGCCGGGATGGCTCAGCGCGTGCTTGCGCATCAGCACCGCGAATTCGGCAAGGTCTTCCTCGGTGACGCCGTATTCGTGCATGTAGCGCGAAGCAACGAGGCCGTAGTAGGCGGGGATGGTCGGACCCAGCGGCACTTCGTAATCGGGATGACCGACTTGGGCGAGCGCCTGGATCGAAGCGTCGCGGCTCTGGCCGGTCAGCCTGTTCTCGCCGCCGACCACAAGCACATGCTTCGCCACGCCGGCATCGACGAGATGATGCGCCAGCATGGTCATCGCGAGCCCGGTGGCGCCGCCGACCTGCACGGCATGGGCATAGGACGGGCGGATGCCGAAATGCTCGGCGAACACGGTCGCGAGCATGATATGCGGCGAGACTGTGGAATAGCCGCACAGGATGCCATCGATCTCCGATCGCCTCACGCCGGCGTCCGAAATTGCAAGCTCAGCCGCCTTGCTCATGAGATCGAGCGAGGATGAGCCTTCGTGCTTGCCGAACGAGGTGAGCCCGACGCCGGTGATGAAGCTCATGGTCGCTCTCCGTCATTCCGGGGCGCGTCGAAGACGCGAGCCCGGAATCCATCGCACCTCCTCGCATGCGGCCCGATGGATTCCGGGCTCGCCGCTTCGCGTCGCCCCGGAATGACAGGGTGAATCATCGCGGCCATCCTCAATACGACTTCGGCAGCCCGAGCACCTTCTCGGCGATGAAACTCAGGATGAGCTGCGGGCTGATCGGGGCGATGCGCGGGATCAGGGATTCCCGCAGGTAACGCTCGACATGATACTCCTTGGCATAGCCAAAGCCGCCATGGGTCATCACCGCCTGCTCGCAGGCACGGAAGCCGGCTTCGGCGGCGAGGAACTTCGCCGAATTGGCGGCGGGCCCGCAAGGCAGGCCCTGGTCGTAGTGCCATCCGGCCGACAGCACCATCAGCCACGCGGCCTCCAGCTCCATCCAGCATTTGGCGAGCGGATGCTGGATCGCCTGGTTCATGCCGATCGGGCGGTTGAACACGATGCGGCTCTTGGCATAGGCCTGCGCGCGCGACAGCGCGACCTTGCCCAGCCCGACCGCTTCGGCCGCGATCAGGATGCGCTCCGGATTCATGCCGTGCAGAATATATTCGAAGCCGCGGCCCTCCTCGCCGAGGCGATCCTCGATCGGAATCTCGAAATTCTCGAAGAACAATTCATTGGAATCGACGGGCTTGCGGCCCATCTTCTCGATCTCGTGCACGGTGACGCGCTTCTTGTCGAAATCGGTATAGAACAGGCTCAGGCCCTGCGTCGGCGTCCGCACTTCTTCCAGGGGCGTCGTGCGCGCCAGCAGCAGGATCTTGTTGGCGACCTGCGCGGTCGAGATCCAGACCTTCTGGCCGTTGACGATGTATTTGTCGCCCTTGCGCACCGCGCGGGTCTTGAGCTGGGTGGTGTTGAGCCCGGTGTTCGGCTCGGTCACCGCAAAGCAGGACTTGTCGCGGCCATCGATGATCGGCGGCAGCATGCGCTGGCATTGCTCCTTGGTGCCGAACACGACCACCGGATTGAGCCCGAACACGTTCATATGCACGGCTGACGCGCCCGACATGCCGGCGCCGGACTCCGAGATCGTGCGCATCATGATCGCAGCATCCGTGATGCCGAGCCCGGAGCCGCCATATTCCTCGGGGATGCAGATGCCGAGCCAGCCCGCCTCGGCCAGTGCACGGTGGAAGTCGGCGGGGTAGCCGCCCTCCTTGTCCTTCTTCAGCCAATAGGCGTCGTCAAAGCGCGCACAGATTTTTGCCACAGCATCGCGGATGGATTCCTGATTGGCCGAGAGCGCAAAATCCATCTGTCTCTGTCCTAGTTGTCGAGTGTCTTGGTGACGCCGTCCCGGAGCATGGCGGCGATCTCACTTGCGGAGAAACCAGCCTCCCGCAGGACCTCCACGCTGTGCTCGCCGAGCCGCGGCGCCAGCCGCTTCGGCTCGGCTGTCGTCTCCGACCAGCGCGCCGAGACCTTCATGCTGCGGATGCGACCTTCGGTCGGATGCTCGATGACCGGAAACACATCGGTTGCAACGATGTGCGGGTCCTGCAACAGGGTCTCAAGATCGTGCATCGGCATGACCGGCACGTCGGCCTTCTCGAGAATCTCGTTCCACTCCGCGGTGGTCTTGGTCTTGAGGATGCGCGCAAGCTCGGCGTAGACGCAATCGATATTGGCGGCGCGGCCGGCGAAGGTCGCAAATCGCGAATCCCCGCGCAGATCGTCGCGCCCGATCGCGGTGAAGAAATTGTCCCACTGCTTGTCGTTGTAGACGATCACGCAAATATAGCCGTCGCTCGTCTTGTAGGGACGCCGGTCCGGCGACAGGTGCCGCTTGTAGCCGCCGCGGTCGAGCGGCGGATCGTAGGTGAGGCCGCCCATATGATCGCCCATGACGAAGCCGGCCATGGTCTCGAACATCGGGATGTCGACGCGCTGTCCCTGCCCGGTCTTGTCGCGATGCACGAGGCTTGCGCAGATCGCGCCGACCGCGGTCAATCCCACGATGCGATCGACCAGCGCGTTCGGTACGTAGCGCGGCACGCCGTCCGAGGTCTGCGCCATCAGCGCCGGCAGCGCGGTCGCGCCCTGGATCAGGTCGTCATAGGCGGGCTTGGCGGCATACGGTCCGTCCTGGCCGAAACCGAACACACCTGCATAGATCAGCCGCGGATTGATCTTGGAGACGACGTCGTAGCCGAGCTGCAATCGCGCCATCGCCTGCGGGCGCACATTGTAGACGAGCACGTCAGCCTTGGCGATCAGGCGCAACACGGCCTCGCGGCCGGCCGGCTTCTTCAAGTCGAGGCAGATCGAGCGTTTGCTGCGGTTGGTGTTGAGGTACACCGGGCCCATGCCGGCATGGCGGGTCGGGCCGATCTGACGCGTGACGTCGCCGTCGGGCGATTCCACCTTGATGACATCGGCACCGTAGTCGCCGAGCGTCTGGGTCGCATACGGCCCCATCAACACGGTCGTCATGTCCACGACCTTGATGCCATCCAGCGGTCCCATAGCCTCGTCATCCTCTCAGAAAGGCAGCCAATCACGGCCGCGTTATCGCTTCCGGGGACCTAGTAACGGCAGGGCGTCCGCAAGATCAAGGCGCGCAGCGCGTATGGGCGTATGCGCGATGGGTAGCGGATTATCTTGTCGATCGCGCGTCGCGCTCCTTCATCAGCCGCTCGAGCTCGTCATTCTGCTGGCTGATGCGGTCCGCAATGCGCGCCTCGTTCTGCTCGCCGGATGCCGCAGCGGCCTGCTCGATAAGTTGCCTGATGTTGTCTTCAAGAATCGCGATACGGTCGTTGAGTTCGTCCAGCGACAACGAGCTTTCGTTACCCATGATACACGCTCCGAAGTCTGCGCCGCGGCATACCGCGGTGATCCCGTAGGATGGGTAGAGCGCAGCGAAACCCATCAATGACGACCCAGGGCGAAGATGGTGGGTTTCGCTGTGCTCTACCCACCCTACGGCTACCGCAGCCCGCTTCGCCTACAGCCTACTTCGCCGGCTCCAGCAGCGAAACGTAATTCGCAACCGCGGCGCCGCCCATGTTGAAGATGCCGGCGAGCTCGGGATTCTTCAACTGCATACCCTCGGGCGCCTGTCCCGTGAGCTGCATCGCGCTCATCACATGCATGGAGACGCCGGTGGCGCCGATCGGATGGCCCTTGGCCTTGAGCCCGCCGGACGGATTGATCGGCAGCTTGCCGTCCTTCAGCGTCCAGCCCTCCTTGATCGCACGGGCGCCCTGCCCGCGCGGCGTCAGGCCCATCGCTTCATACTCGATCAACTCGGCGACGGTGAAGCAGTCATGGGTCTCGACAAAGGAGAGATCGGACAGCCTGGCGCCGGCCTGCTCCAGCGCGCGCTGCCAGGCCACCGTGCAGCCCTCGAACTGCAGGATGTCGCGCTTGGACATCGGCAGGAAGTCCTGCGCATGGGCGGTGGCGCGGAAGTTCACCGCCTTGCCCATGGTCTTGGCGGTCTCCGCATCCGTCAGCACCAGCGCGGCGGCGCCATCCGACACCAGCGAGCAGTCGGTGCGCTTCAAGGGGCCGGCGACGAACGGGTTCTTGTCGCTCTCGGCGCGGCAGAACTCGAAGCCGAAATCCTTGCGCATCTGCGCGTAAGGGTTGGCGACGCCGTTCTTGTGGTTCTTGGCGGCGATCAGCGCCAGGGCATCGGACTGGTCGCCATATTTCTGGAAATAGGCCTGCGCGATCTTGCCGAACACGCCGGCAAAACCGCCAACGGTGTCGCCATCTTCCGGCAAATAGGACGCCTTCAACAGGTTGCGGCCGATCTCCGGCCCCGGCGTCCGCGTCATCTGCTCGACGCCGACCACCAGCACGAATTTAGCGCCGGTCTGGATGGCGCGGATTCCCTGGTGCACAGCGGCAGAACCGGTCGCGCAGGCGTTCTCGACGCGCGTGGCCGGCTTGAAACGGAACTGCGGATCGGCTTGCAGCACCAGCGAGGCCGTGAAATCCTGCGGCGAGAAGCCTGCGTTGAAATGTCCCAGCACGATCTCGTCAACGTCGCCGGCCGAAATGCCGGCATCGGTCAGCGCCTCGTGGGCGACGCGCACCACCAGGCTTTCAACCGTCTCCGCGTCGAATTTGCCGAAAGGCGTGTGGGCCCACCCCACGATGCTGGCTGTCATGGCCGTTCTCCCAAAAATGTTCCTGATCGCTTGTAGCTGATCCGTAACCGGACTTCACCCGGCTTTCAGCGATTTCAGGGTGCGGTCGCACATGGCGGTTATGCCGGCCCAATTGTTGGACCTGACCTCCGCGGGCGGGCAGAGCCAGGACCCACCGACCGCGACCACATTGGGCTCCGCCAGCCAGGTGGCGGCATTGGCTTCCCCGACGCCGCCGGTCGGGCAGAACCGCGCATTCGGGAACGGCCCGGCCAGCCCCCGAAGTGCTTTGATACCGCCTGACGATTCCGCAGGGAAGAATTTTGCGAGATCGAAGCCGTGCGCCAGCGCCTGCATCAATTCGGATGCGGTCGCGATCCCCGGCGCGAATGGCAGGCTGCTTGCCGCGGCCGCCGTCAGGAGCTCGGGCGTCGCGCCTGGGCTGATCCCAAATTTGGCGCCGAGCGACTCGGCGCGGGCCAGATCATCAGGGCTCAGGATCGTGCCGATGCCGACGATCGCGTCCGGCACCTCGGCCATGATCGCCTTTGCCGCCTCGATCGCGACCGGTGTCCGCAAAGTGACCTCAAGGGTGACCACCCCGCCGGCGACCAGGGCGCGCGCCAGCGGCACCGCATCCTCTCGCCGCTCGATGGTGAGGACGGGGATGACCTTGGCCTGGCTGAACAGCGTGACCAGCGTTTCCTGTTTGGCTGATGTCATTGCGAAACCCTGCGCGAACTCGGCGGCCGCGGCACTTTCTTCGGCGGCATGGCATAGCGCGGAATGATCGCGCCGGGATAGCACACCACGACGCCGGCCAGACGGTGGCCCGCGCGCGCGGCTTCCGGCGGCTCGGCGCCGGAAAGCCGGGCCGTAAGGTAGGCGGCCGCGAAACTATCGCCCGCGGCGGTGGTGTCGATAACCGGCTGGGTCACCGGCTCGGCCCTCACCTCCCGCGATCCGCCGGAAAAGCGCAGCACGCAGGCCGGCTCTGACAGCTTCAGCACCACTTCCGGGCTCGGAATGCCCGCGAGCAGCGCCTCGGTGCCCTCGCCCGGATAGAGCGGCAACAAATCCTCGGTCGAGGCGAGCACGATGTCGGCCGCCTCAAACGCCGCGCTATAGGCGCTGCGCGCCTCGGCCAGGTCGGGCCAGCCGCGGGCGCGGAAATTGGTATCGAACGCGAAGCGCGTGCCAAGCAGGCGCGCACGCTTCAAGGCCGTCATCAACCGCCCTCGCCCGTAATCGTCATAGATCGAGAGCGTGATAGCGGAGAGATAGACGAGGTCGTAGGTCGCGAGTGAATTGAGGAGATCCTCAGTCTCCGGCAAATGCATCAGCTTGCGCGCGGCCGAGTTCTCGCGCCAATGGAAGAATTTCCGTTCGCCCTTCTCATCCGTCTGGATCAGATAGAGGCCCGGCAATTTACCCGCGAGCCGGGCGACGCGCTTGGTGCCGACGCCCTCGGCCTTCCAGGTGGCGATCATCTCTTCGCTCAACGCATCGTCGCCGAGCGCCGTGATGTAGTCGACGTCGACGCCAAGGCGCGCGAGATAGACGGCGGTGTTGAGGGTGTCACCGCCGTAACCCCGGGAGTAGAGGCCGCCGTGGTGCCCGCTTTGGGCTCCGCCTTGCGCCTGCCTCAACTCGATCATGCATTCGCCGATAGAGGCTACCCGCGTCATGACCGCACTCCGAAGGGAAAGCTAGGCTGCAAACTTGCCGCCGAGCTCGTCCTCGATATGAATCCGGATGATGTCGTCGAAGGTCTTCTCGGCCGTGGTGAAGCCGAGCTTCAGCGCGCGGTCGGTGACGAAGTCGCGTGGCCAGCCGGAGACGATGCCGATGATGGTCGGATCCGGCACCCGCTTGATCCGCGCCGTGACGTTCTTGCCGGCGACGCGCTCGAGTGCTGCGATCTGCTCGCCGACAGTGGCGGAGAGCCCGGGCATGCTGAGGTTGCGGCGCGGGCCGATGGCATTGAGGTCCATGGTCCCGGCATGCACGAGGAAGCCGACCGCCGACCGCGGCGAGGCATGCCAATGCCGCACGTCCTCGGACACCGGCAGGATCGCCTCCTCGCCGGCGAGCGGCTCGCGCATGATGTTGGAGAAGAAGCCCGACGCCGCCTTGTTCGGCCGGCCCGGCCGGACGCAGATCGTCGGCAGGCGGATGCTGATGCCGTCGAACAGGCCCTTGCGGGTATAGTCGTTGATCAGAAGCTCGCAGATCGACTTTTGCGTGCCGTAGCTCGTCAGCGGCGTGTGGAAGAATTCATCGCCGATCTTTTCCGGGAACGGGGCGCCGAACACGGCGATCGAGGACGTGAACACCAGCCGCGGCTTGTAGCCGCCGCCGACCGCGCGGATGGCGTCGATCAGGTAGCGCGTGCCGTCGAGATTGATGCGGTAGCCCTTGTCGAAGTCAGCCTCCGCCTCGCCGGACACGATCGCGGCGAGATGGAAGATCACGTCGGGCCTCTCGGCGATCAATGGCGCCGCGGCGCCGGCATCGGCGAAGTCGGACGCCACAACCGTGACCGGGATCGAGGCGTTGGCCGGCCTTGCAGGCTCGACCACGTCCTGCAGGGTCATCCTGGTGATGTCCTGCTTGCCGAGGCGGCCGTCGCGCAGCAGTCGGTCGGTCAATTTGCGGCCGACCATGCCGGCGGCGCCGAGAATCAGAACGTGCAAGACCCAACTCCTTCGTGTTCTTCAGGGCTAGATGGGCGCCTGCGCTATTCCTTCACGGCTCCCGTCATGGCCGACACATAATGCTCGACGAAGAAGGCGTAAAGGATCACGAGCGGCAGCGAGCCGACCAGCGCGCCCGCCATCAGCGATCCCCATTTGTAGATGTCGCCGTCGACGAACTCGTTGACGATCGCGACCGGCACCGTCTTGTTCGGCGTCGATTGCAGGAAGGTCAGCGCATAGATGAACTCGTTCCAGCACAGCGTGAACGAGAAGATGAAGGCCGAGATCAGGCCGGGGATCGCCAGGGGCACGATGATCTTGACCAGGATCTGCCAGCGCGAGGCGCCGTCGATCAGCGCACATTCCTCGAGCTCATAGGGGATGGTCTTGAAGTACCCCATCAAGAGCCAGGTCGAGAACGGAATGAGCAGGGTCGGATAGACCAGGATCAGCGACAGCGGCGAGTCGAACAGGCCGTAGGCCTGGATCACCGAGGCCAGCGGGATGAACAGGATCGACGGCGGCACCAGATAGGCGAAGAAGATCAGGATGCCGACCGTGTCGGCGCCCTTGAACCGCAGCCGGGTGATCGCATAGGCCGCCAGCACGCTGGCCGCGATCGATAGGAAGGTGGCGCCGACAGCCACATACATCGTGTTCCAGAGCCAGCGCGGATACTGCGTCTCGAACAGCAGCTTGCTGATGTGCTTGAAGGTCGGATGGACAACCCAGAACGGGTTGAACTTCTCCATGTCGATCAACTGCTCGTCCGGTTTGATCGACGTCAGCACCATCCAGTAGAACGGGAACAGCAGCACCACGAGGATGATGAACAGCGGCAGATAGAGCGTGATCAGGCGACGCGGCAGCGACTCCAGATAGCTCATGCCCTCGGAGTCGTCGCTCGCGGCCGACGCCGGCGCTTTGGTTTGCAGGGCTGAATCAGTCATTGTTCGATCCTTGCTGCCACTTGCGGCGCTGCATGCCGAACCAGGAGATCGCGATCGCGGCGAGCAGGAACGGAATCATCGCGGTCGCAATCGCCGCGCCCTCGCCCAGCCGTCCGGAGATGATGCCGCGCTGATAGCTCAGCGTCGCCATCAGATGCGTCGCATTGACCGGCCCGCCGCGGGTCAGAGCCCAGATGAGCTGGAAGTCGGTGAAGGTGAACAGCACCGAGAACGTCATCACCACGGCGATGATCGGCGTCAGCAGCGGATAGGTGATGTAGCAGAAGCGCTGCCAGTTGGTGGCGCCATCGAGCGTCGCGGCCTCATAGAGCGAGGGCGACACCGTCTGCAGGCCGGCCAATAGCGTGATCGCCACGAACGGAACGCCGCGCCAGACATTGGCGAAGATGACGCTGGCGCGGGCCCAGGTGCTGTCGCCGAGGAAGTTGATGTTGTGTTCGATCAGGCCGAGCTTGATCAGCGACCAGGAGATGATCGAGAACTGGGCGTCATAGATCCACCAGAATGCGATCGCCGACAGCACCGTCGGCACGATGAAGGGAATCAGCACGATCGAGCGGATCATGGCCTTGAACGGCATGTGCCGGTTCAAGAGCAGCGCGAGGTAGAGGCCGATCGCGAATTTGATGACGCTGGCGATCAGCGTGTAGAGGATCGTGTTGAAGACCGACAGCCAGAAGATCGCGTCGTCCCACAGCCATAGATAGTTCTCCAGGCCGATGAAGACGCCGGCACGGCCGATGCGTTCGTCCGTGAAGCTCATCCAGATGCCGAGCCCCAGCGGATAGGCCAGGAACAGGATCAGGAAGGCCGCGGCCGGCAGCATGAACCACAGCGCCGCCCAGTTACGGCTGGCGCGCAGTCTTGACCAAAGTGACTGCTCGCCGGCAGCGGCAGCCTGTACCGGCATCGATGTCTGGACAGTGCTCATTCCGTCTCCAACTCCAAATCGAAGGCAACGCCCGGCCCGAGCCCCCACGGCCGAGCGTCGCCCCGATCACCTTCATATCCAAAGCCGGCGCGGCACTTCGCGCCGGCCGTTCGCTTAGCGGAAGATGCGCTTGGCCGCGCGTTCGGCCGAAGCCATCGCGGTCTTCGTATCCTCGCGTCCGGTGCAGTAGTTCGCGTACATGTCGACGAGCACGAAGTCGGCGATCGCAGCCGCCGCGTTCTCGCTCATCTGCGCCTCGCCGGCCGGCGTCGACGCGCTCTGCGCCACGCTGCGGTAAGGCGTCGTCTTCGGATCTGCGGTCCAGACCGGGTTCTTGTCGTAGCCGAGGAGGAAGTGGGACAGATAACCCTGCGCCGCTTCGATCCAGGGGTTGAACTGGTCCGGCTCCAGCATGAAGGCGGTGAACGCCTTGCAGGTCTGCGGATACTTCGAGAAAGTGAAGATCAGGATCGGGAACCCGAGATGAAGCTCGCGCGTCTTGCCGTCGATGCCGGGCGGCAGATGCGCATGGTTCATGTCCTCCGCGATCTGCGGATTCTCCTTCTTCGCCGTCACATAGATCGAGATGCCGTTCGTGGTGAGGTGAAGCTGGCCGGCGAGGAACGCCTTGTTGTTGGAGCTGTCGTTCCATGAGGCCGTGCCCGGCACGAAGTTCTCATAGAGGCCCTTGACGTACTCCAGCGACTTGGCGGTCTCGGGCGAGTTGATGACGACCTTGTTGTTCTTGTCGATCATCTTGCCGCCATGGGCCCACAGCGCCCAGTGCAGCCAGCCGTTGGCGTCGCCCGAGGCATGGCCCAGCGCCATACCGGCCGGCGTGCCGTTCTTGTTCATGCCCTTCACGAGGTCGGCAAAGCCGGCGAGATCCTTCGGGAACTCCTTGTGACCGGCCTTCTCGGCCGCGGCGACGCGGTAGTTGACGAGGCCGCCGGTGGCGGCAACGGGAATGCCGATCCATTTGCCGTTGAGCATGCCGTAGGCCTTGCCGGAGTCAGTCCAGCCGCCGCATTTCTGGCCGAGATAGTCGGCGACGTCGGTAACATCGACGCATTTGCTCGGGAACAGGAACGGCAGCGAGTAGAGACCCCAGACCATGTCGAGGCCCTGCCCGGTATTGGCGGCAACCGACGCCTTGGGCTGGATGTCATCGTAGGATTCGTTGGAGACGTTGATGGTGACGTTGTTGGCCTTCTGGAAGGCGTCGACGATCTTCATGAAGGCGACGTCTTCGGCTTCAACAAACCGCTTCCAGCGCAACAGGTTGATCTTGGCCCCCGGCTCCGGCTTCCACGGCGAAGTCTGCGCCCAGGCCTTCGCATAGCCCAGCAGTTCGTCGCCCGACATCGTCGCGGCGGCTGCCAGAAGGCCCGCACCGCCCTTGAGCAGCGAGCGGCGATCGGTCGTAAACTTATTCATTTCAAGTCTTCTCCCTTAATTTTATGGTCTTGCTTGGGCTTGTTAATCCGGCCGCCTAGAGCGCGATGACTTTTCTTCGAATTGTCATCCCGCTCTAGCTCTTTGTTCGAGCATGATCTTCTTCGGAAAACCGGTCTCCACTTTTCCGGATCATGCTCTAAAGACGGTGGCCGGTGTCCTTGTCGAACAGGTGAGCGGACGACGCGCGCGGCCGCAAATGAATCCTTTCGCCGGGCTTGACGTCGTGTCGCTCGCGGAACACCGCAATGATGTCCTGCTTGCCGATGCGCGCCACGATCTGGGTTTCCGAACCGGTGGGCTCGACGACGATGACTTCGGCCTCGATGCCGTCACTGGCGAGGTCGAGATGCTCGGGCCTGATGCCATAAACCACCGGCTTGCCGTCGGAAGCGGTCGGCGCGGTCGCCAGCGGCAACCGGGCGCCCTCCTCGGTCTCGACATAAACCTGACCGTTGGCTTTCAGATGCCCGTTGAGGAAGTTCATTGCGGGCGAGCCGATGAAGCCGGCGACGAACTGGTTGTCGGGCTTGTCATAGAGCTCGAGCGGCGATCCCATCTGCTCGACGATGCCGTCATGCATGACGACGATCTTGTCGGCCATCGTCATCGCCTCGATCTGGTCGTGGGTGACATAGACCGTCGTGGTCTTCAGCCGCTGGTGCAGTTCCTTGATCTCGGTGCGCATGGCGACGCGCAGCTTGGCGTCGAGATTGGACAGCGGCTCGTCGAACAGGAACACCTGGGGATCGCGGACGATCGCGCGCCCCATTGCGACGCGCTGGCGCTGACCACCCGACAATTGACGGGGGAAGCGCTCAAGGAGCGGCGTCAATGCGAGGATTTCGGCGGCCTTCTTGACCCGGGAGGTGATGTCCTGCTGGTTCGCATTCCGCAATTTCAACGAGAAGCCCATATTTTGGGCAACGGTCATATGCGGGTAGAGCGCGTAGTTCTGGAACACCATCGCGATGTCGCGCTCTTTCGGCTGCACGTTGTTCACGACGCGATTGCCGATCGAGATCGTCCCGGAGGTGATGTTCTCCAGTCCCGCCAGCATGCGCAGTAACGTCGACTTGCCGCAGCCGGAGGGGCCAACCAACACCACGAACGCGCCGTCCTCGATCGGAACAGTCACGCCGTGCAGGACTTCAAACCCACCGAACGACTTGCGCACGTCGCTAATCTGCACCGACGCCATTCAATTCCCTCCGATTCTAGCGGCGGTTAGGACCACAAAGGCCCCTGCCCACTCTTCAAGTTGAGCTGCCTCTTAGCAGAATTTTTTCGCCATGTCGTTGGATCAAAGTTGAATATCGCGGCGCTCAATCAATTGCGAACAGTCGGTCGACGTGCATAAAGTTGCGTCAATGAAACAAGGCTGAGTGCAGTGCAGCATGCCTTTTGCGCTCGGGGAGAAACAATGAACAAGCCCGTTACGCCAGTCACCAAACGCAAGCTCCGCTCCAGTGAATGGTTCAACAACCCGCACAATCCCGGCATGACCGCGCTCTATCTCGAGCGCTACCTTAATTATGGACTGACGCGGCAGGAACTGCAGTCCGGCAAACCGATCATCGGCATTGCGCAGACCGGCAACGATCTCTCGCCCTGCAATCGCCATCATCTTGAATTGGCGCATCGGGTGCGCGAAGGCATCCGCGAAGCCGGCGGTATCGCGATGGAGTTTCCGACCCATCCAATTCAGGAGACGGGGAAGCGGCCCACCGCCGCACTCGATCGCAATCTCGCCTATCTCGGCCTTGTCGAAGTTCTCTTCGGCTATCCGCTCGATGGCGTGGTGCTGACCACCGGCTGCGACAAGACCACACCCGCCTGCCTGATGGCGGCGGCGACCGTGAACCTGCCCGCGATCGTGCTGTCGGGCGGGCCGATGCTGAACGGCTGGCACAATGGCGTGCGCTCAGGTTCCGGCACCGTGGTCTGGAAGGCGCGCGAGCAACTCGCCGCCGGCGAGATCGATTATGAGGAGTTCATGAACGTCGTCGCCTCCTCGGCGCCGTCGGTCGGCCATTGCAACACGATGGGCACCGCCTCGACCATGAACTCGCTGGCCGAAGCGCTCGGCATGTCGCTGCCAGGATGCGCGGCGATTCCCGCGCCCTATCGCGAGCGCGGCCAGATCGCCTATGAGACCGGCAAGCGCATCGTCGAGATGGTCTGGGAGGACCTGAAGCCTTCCGACATCCTCACCCGCAAGGCGTTCGAGAACTGCATCGTGGTGAATTCGGCGATCGGCGGCTCGACCAACGCGCCGATCCACATCAACGCACTCGCCCGCCATGTCGGCGTCGAATTGTCGATCGACGACTGGCAGAAATATGGCCACGACGTGCCGCTGCTGGTGAACATGCAGCCGGCCGGCTTCTATCTCGGCGAGGAATATCACCGCGCAGGCGGCGTGCCTTCGGTGGTGCGCGAATTGATGACGCGCAAGCGCATCCATGAAGATGCGGTGACGGTCAACGGCCGCACCATGGGCGAGAACTGCAAGGATGCAGCCCGGCCCGATGCCGACGTGATCTGGACCTACGACAAGCCGCTGGTGAAGGACGCAGGCTTCCTGGTACTGCGCGGCAATCTCTTCGATTCCGCGATCATGAAGACCAGCGTGATCTCCAAGGAGTTCCGCGACCGCTATCTGGTCAACCCGAAGGACCCGAACGCCTTCGAGGGTCGCGCCATCGTGTTCGAGGGGCCGGAGGATTACCACAAGCGGATCGAGGATCCCTCGCTCGAGATCGACGAGCACTGCATGCTGTTCATCCGCGGCGTCGGTCCGATCGGCTATCCCGGCGGTGCCGAAGTCGTGAACATGCAGCCGCCGGCGGCGCTGATCAAACGCGGCATCCTGTCCCTGCCGTGCATCGGCGACGGACGCCAGTCCGGCACCTCGGGCTCGCCGTCGATCCTCAACGCCTCGCCGGAAGCGGCCGCCGATGGCGGGCTGGCGATCCTGAAGACCGGCGACCGGGTGCGCATCGACCTGAACAAAGGCACCGCCAACATCCTGATCTCGGATGACGAGGTGAAGAAGCGGCATGCCGAATTGAAGGCGAATGGCGGCTTCCGCTATCCGGCGAACCAGACGCCGTGGCAGGAACTCTATCGCGCCACCGTCGGCCAGCAGGCCACCGGCGCCTGCCTCGAACTCGCCACCCGCTATCACGACATCGCCGGCAAGGTCGGGGTGGCCAGGGATAATCACTAGGTCGGCGTCATTCCGGGGCGTCGCGAAGCGGCGAACCCGGAATCCATTGCGCCACAAACGCGAGCGGACAAATGGATTCCGGGCTCACGCTTCGCGTGCCCCGGAATGACGGGCAGAATGAAGGGAGACAACATGTCAGACCGCCTGAAGGGCAAGCGCGCATTCGTCACCGCAGCGGCCGTGGGCATCGGCCGCGCTTGCGCGGTGGCCTTTGCGCGCGAGGGCGCCACCGTGTTCGCCACCGATATCGACGAGGAGAAGCTTGCGCTGCTCAAGCGGGAGGGCGTCACCGAGGTGGCGCGGCTGGACGTGCGCGACACCACTGCGGTCGCGGCGATGGCCAAGCGCGTCGGCAAGACTGACATCCTGCTCAATGCCGCCGGCTTCGTCCATCACGGCACGGTGCTCGATTGCTCCGATGAGGACTGGGATTTCTCCTTCGATCTCAATGTGAAGTCGATGCACCGCACGATCCGTGCCTTCCTGCCGGGCATGCTGGACGCGGGCGGTGGCGCGATCGTGAACATCGCCTCCGCCGCCGGCGTGTTCAAGGCCGCGCCGAACCGTTACGCCTACGGAGCGACCAAAGCGGCGGTGGCCGCCCTCACCCGCTCGGTCGCGGCCGACTTCATCTCCAAAGGCATCCGCTGCAACTGCATCTGCCCCGGCACGGTCGAGACGCCCTCGATGCTACAGCGCGCCGCCGCCGCAGGCCCGCAAGGGCGCGACATGTTCATCGCCCGCCAGCCGATGGGCCGGCTCGGCACCGCCGAGGAGATCGCCGCACTCGCCGTCTATCTCGCCAGCGACGAGAGCGCGTTCACCACCGGCGTCGCGCATGCCATCGACGGCGGCTGGACACTCTAATTTCAAGGAAGCACACCATGAACGAATACGATCTCACCGGCCGCGTTGCGGTTGTCACCGGCGGCGCGCAGGGATTTGGGCGCGCAATCACCGATCGCTTTGTCGCCTCCGGCGCCAAAGTCGCGATCTGGGATCATGACATCGCGCTGGCGGAGAAGACCGCGAAGGAGATCGGCCCGGAGGTGGCCGCCTTCAAGGTCGACGTTACCGATCCCGCCGGCGTCGAGAAAGCGCGCGACGAAGTGCTGAAAGCGTTCGGCAAGATCGACATCCTCGTCAACAATGCCGGTATCGCCGGCATCAACAAGACCGTGTGGGAGACTGACCTCGAGGAATGGCGCAAGGTATTGCGCATCAACCTCGACGGCCCCTTCATCTGCTGCAAGGCGATCGTGCCGGCGATGCTCAAGCAGGGCTACGGCCGCATCGTCAACATCGCCTCCATTGCCGGCAAGGAAGGCAATCCGAACGCGGCGCATTATTCGTCGTCGAAGGCCGGCCTGATCGCGCTGACGAAATCGCTCGGCAAGGAACTCGCGCAACACGATATCCTCGTCAACGCGGTAACGCCGGCGGCGGCGCGTACCGCGATCTTCGACCAGATGACGCAGCAGCATATCGATTTCATGCTGTCGAAGATTCCGAAGGGCCGCTTCGTGCTGGTGGAAGAACTCGCCGCGCTGGTCGCCTGGCTGGCGTCGGAGGATTGCGCCTTCTCCACCGGCGCTGTGTTCGACATCTCGGGCGGCCGCGCGACCTACTAATTAAATCGGTTGGCGGAGCTCCGCGACCAGATGGTCGGCCAACAGTAACGCCGCGCGCGACAGGTTCGCGGCGCGATGCAGCCTGATCTCGGCGCGCGGCAGCGGCGGCATGCCGTCGCGATCCGACAGGCGCCGGAGCCGCGGCGGAAAGGTCCCGGCCTTGACCACGGTCACGGCCAATCCCTGCACCGCGATCGCCTCGACCGCCGCGAGGCTGTGGCTGACGAAGGCGAGCCGCCACGGCCGCTTCGCAGCGTCAAGCGCCTGCATCGCCCAACTCCGGAACAGGCAGCCCTGCGGGTAAAGCGCCACCGGAAGCGGATCAAGCTCCTCGACGCGATGCTCCGGGCTCGCCGCCCACACCGCCTGCTCGCACCGCAGGAGTTCGCCTTCGCCGCGTCCTTCCGGGAGCATGGCGATGACGAGGTCGTAGGCCTCTCCGAGCCGGTCGGTCATGGACGAAGTCAGCCCCGTCTCCATCTCGATATGGATCAGCGGATAATTGGCGACGAAGCTGGCGAGCAGCGGCGGGACCAGTAGCGTGCCGTAGTCGTCCATCACGCCGAGGCGGACGCGCCCCTCTACCTTGTGCTCCCGGACGCGGCCCATCGCCTCCTCGTTCAGGCTGAGGATGCGGCGCGCATAGCCGAGCAGGCCTTCGCCGGCCGCGCTGAGGTCAACATTGGCTTTGGTGCGATGAAACAGCTCCGCCTGCAGCCGCTCTTCCAGCCGCTTCACCTGCATGCTGACCGCCGATTGCGTCCGGTTCAGCGCCACGGCCGCGCGGGTGAAGGAACGATGGTCCGCCACCGCAACGAATGCCTTCAGGAGGTCCGGATCCATGCTCATAACGAACCGTGATTTTATCCATAAGATAAATTTGATTTCTTGATTATCGCGTGTCCCCTACCGTCGGCAAGAACCGAAAAATGAGGTCAAGCCGGATGGGCGAAACTTGGGGTGTCCTGGCCGCGGTGCTTTCGAGCGCGCTTGGCGGCACGTCGATCGGGGCAACGCGCTACCTCGTGGGCGCCATCGACCCGCTCGCCATCGGCGCGTTCCGCTTCGGCATCGGCTTCCTGCTGCTGCTTCCGCTCGTCCTGATACAGGGACGAGGCTGGCCGGCGCGACGCGACTGGCCGGCGGTGATTGGCCTCGGCCTGTTGTTCTTCGCCCTGTTCCCGATCCTGTTCAACGCATCGCTGATCTTCACGACGGCGGCGCGCGGTGCGCTCGCGCTCTCGACATTGCCGCTATTGACGATGGCGGTCGGCGCGGCGCTTGGCAGGGAGCAATTGACGGTGCGAAAGACCACGGGCGTACTGGTGACGATAACAGGTGTCGCCATGGCCCTGCTCTCCGGCCTCAGCACCGCGCCTGATGGGGCGTGGCGCGGCGATCTCCTGATGGTCGCGGCCGCGCTCTGCATGGCGCTCTACAGCATCTGGTCGAGGCCCTTCATCCGCCGCTCCGGCCCCATCCCGTTCACGACGATGGCCATGGCCGCCGGTGCCGCCTGCCTTATCCTCGCCTCGCTCGCGCGTGGCAGTTTTGCCCCGGTCGCCGCTTTCGGTGTCCCACAATGGTTCGGCGCGGTCTATCTCGGGGCCTTCGGCGCGGCGCTGACGTTCTATCTCTGGGCATTCGCGCTGGAGCGCACGACGCCGACCCGCGTCGCGATCTCGGTGACCGTCAATCCGATCGCGGCATCGCTCGTCGGCGCCGCGCTGCTGGGCGAGCCGCTGCGCTGGAATCTGGTGATTGGCATCGTGACCGTGTTCGCGGGCATCTGGATCGCGACGACGCAATCCGGCCCCAAGGAGGTCGTCGAGGCCGATCCGGCAGTGCAGAAGCTACGCTGACGGCCGATATTCCGCGCTAATGCGTCGCAGCGCATTTCCGCCTTGCGCCGGAACCCGGCCGCAACCATCATGTGTGGTTGAGAGCGGCGCCGCCGCGACCGGATATCCCCCTTGAACATCTCCCTCTACACCATCTCCGTCTGGGTGCTGCCGCTCCTGATCGCCATCACCTTCCATGAGGCGGCGCACGGCTTCGTCGCCCACCGGCTGGGTGACAACACCGCCTGGCAGCTCGGCCGCGTCAGCTTCAATCCGCTGAAGCATATCGATCCCTTCGGCACAGTGGTCCTGCCCGCCGTGCTGTTGCTGTCGCAGTCGCCCTTCCTGTTCGGCTATGCCAAGCCGGTGCCGGTCAATTTCCGCAATCTCAAGCATCCCCGGCTCGACATGGTCTGGGTGGCGCTGGCCGGCCCCGCCACCAACATCATTCTCGCTTTGGTTGCCGCACTGGCATTCCACTTACTCCCATTCGTCCCGCCGGACAGCGCGCGCTGGGTCGCGGACAATCTCAAAAACGCCTTCCTCATCAATATCGTGCTCGCGATCTTCAACATGATGCCGATCCCGCCGCTGGATGGCGGCCGGGTGGCGGTCGGGCTCTTGCCCCGGCCGCTCGCTGAGCCGCTCGCGCGCCTCGAGCCCTACGGGTTGCTGATCCTGATCGGGCTTTTGATCTTGCTGCCCCTGCTCGGTTCGCAGCTTGGTCTCAATCTTGATATTATTTCCGCGATACTGAGGACACTGACCGGCTATGTGATAGGTGCGCTTCTCCTCATCACCGGCAACGCCTAGGTTGAGAAAAAATCGCGAGGGCCTCTTGATCAAAGCTGCCGATATGCTGATCGCTCGACGTGCGGACACCCGTGCCAGAGCGGACTTCGCGACCTGGAAAATGCTCGCCAAGCTGAACGGCACGTCGTCCTTGTCGGCCGACGCGCAGAACTTCCTCGGCACCTACAACAAGCTCCTGGAGCAGATGCCGGAGCTTGAGGCGAGCGAGGCCACCATCAAGCTGATGTACAAGAGCTATTATGCCGAGATGGGCGGTGCCGGCACGCCGCCCGATGTCCCCGCCCCCTCCCGCGAGCCGGTCGCCGACCGCGGCAATGTCACCGCCTTCCGCCGCCTCCCCGCCAAGAAGCCGGGGGTATCGGGCCCGACAGGCAAACGGCCGCTCCCTGTGGCGCTGATCTTCGCCTGCCTCGTCGTGGTCTACGTCGGCATCCGCTATTTCTGGCGCTAGAGCCGCGTTGCAGCCGTAGGATGGGTAGAGCGAAGCGAAACCCATCATTCGCGCAGCTTGCTTTGAGACCGATGGGTTTCGCTTCCGCTCTACCCATCCTACGAGCTAATCCGCCCTGTGCCTCAATCCGTTACTTCGGCTTCTTGAAGTTCACGTCGAGGCTGAAGGCGAATTGGTCTTCGGTGAGTTCGGCTGGCGGCGCGGGGACCGGATCGGACCGACGGACCATCGAGATGGCCGCGTCATCGAAGGCCGGGTCGCCTGAGGACTCCGCGACGGCGACATTCACGATATTGCCGCGGCGGTTCAGCACGATGCTGACCTTCACGGTGGTCGCCCTGCTCTTGTTGTGCGGATAGCGCTTGTGGAGCTCGAAATAGGCGCTGATCTTGCGGCCCCAGTCGGCGGTCAGCTTCTGCCTGTCCTTGCCGATGCCGCGATTGGGGGCCTTGGCCTGCTCGGCCTCCGGCGCGTTCTCCTCCAGCGTCTGCCGCGCGGTTGCTTCCTGGGCCGGCGCCTCTTCGGAGGCCTGGGTCTGGACAGCCTGGACCTTGGGATCGTCTTCCTGGGGCTTCTTCGAGTCGTTCTGCGTGACGATGCGGTCGGGGTCTTCGGACTCGTGCGGCACGTCCTTTGGCAGGTCGGTCTCCTTGACCTCGGCCTTCTGCTCGGAGAGCTGCGGAGCGGCCTGCGACGCATCGGCGTCAGGACCCGGCGGCAGATTCTCCTCCTCGACCTTGGGCGAGGCCATCTCCACCGCGAACTCGGCGGCATTTGCGCCCAAGCCGTCGCCGACGTCATCGCCGCGCAAATTCGCAAGCGCCAGCGCCGCGCCGCCAACATGCAGCGCAAGCGCCGTCGCTGCGGCGCAAATCCATAGCCGTCGGGAAGGCTTCTGCTCGAGATCGAGGTCAGACATCGCTGTCCGTCGTCAAGGTTTTGCCGGTTCGGCGGCTTGCGGTGCGGCAGGCGCGCCGGGAACACCTTCGAGCGTCACCAGCTTGACCCTGTTGTAGCCGCCCGAGCGCAGGATTTCCATCACCCCCATCAGCTCGCCATAAGGCACCGCGCGATCCGCGCGCAGGAATACATACTTATCCTTGCTCATGTCGGCCAAGGTATCGAGCGAATGCACCAGCTCAGTGCGCTTGACCGCATTTTCGCCGATCGCAAGCGTCAGGTCGGACTTGATGCTGACATAGGTCGGCTTATCCGGCTTCTTCTGCGGCGTCGCGCTCGACGTCGGCAGATCGATCGGCAGGTCCACGGTGGAGAGCGGCGCGGCCACCATGAAGATGATCAGCAGCACCAGCATGACGTCGATGAATGGCGTGACGTTGATCTCGTGCGATTCCGCGAAATCGTCGTCGTCGCCGTCATTGTCCGCGATCGAGACAGCCATCGCCTACTCCGCCGCCGTGCGCGAATGTGCGCCGCTGGACACGCTGACATTGGTGCGGTCGAGGTCGCGCGACAGCAGCCGCGCAGCCGCGCCCGAGGCACGGCCGACCAGTTCCAGATAACCCTTCGTCACCCGCGAGAAGTGATTGTAGATGATCACGGCCGGGATCGCCGCGACGAGGCCGATCGCGGTCGCGAGCAGCGCCTCGGCGATACCGGGCGCGACCACCGCGAGGTTGGTGGTCTGCGATTTCGAGATGCCGATGAAGCTGTTCATGATGCCCCAGACGGTGCCGAACAGACCGACGAAGGGCGAGGTCGCGCCAATGGTCGCAAGCAGGCCCATGCCGACGCGAATGCGGCGGCCTTCGGCACGCACGATCTCGGCAAAACTCGATGCCGCGCGTTCCTTGATGCCGGCGTCGCTGGAGATGCCGGCCGACAGTCGCCCTTCCCGCATCGCCGCCGCGATCAGGGTCGACAGCACGCTGCCCTTGGCGCCGAGCGCGAACTGCGCTTCAGCAAGCGAGCGCACATCGCTGATCTTGGCGAGCGCGGCGCGCAACTTGCGCTGCACGACGGTAAGCTCGATCATCTTGGCGATGAACACCGTCCAGGTCACCAGCGATGCAAAGGCAAGACCGATCATCACCGCCTTCACGACGATGTCGGCATTCCAGAACATCACCCAGGGCGACAGTTCCTTCAGTCCGGCGATGGTCGCCGATTTCTTGCCGTCGCCCTCGGCGGGCGCTGCACTGACGTCTTGAGTTCCCTGCGAGGCAACCGACGCGGCGGCGGAGGGTGACTGCGCCGGCGTCGCCGCCTCTGCCGGCGGTTGCGGCGCGGCGGGAGCAGTCTGTTGCGCGACAGGCGCAGATGGAGCGGGAGCGGCGGGCGCCATCTGCTGCTGCGCCGACGACGGTGCTGCAAACGAGACCAGCGTCAGCACGGAGAGTGCAAGGAGTGTCGCGCGGGTAGTTAGGATGTTCATACTTCGGCCCAGTGGCGTATCAAGTTGTGATAGATGCCGGTCAATTTGACCGTTTCGGGATCGTCTCGCCCAAGCCGCTCCACCAAGGCCTGGATAGCGGTGTCCAGATCGAAGATCAGACTGCGAGCGTGCGCCTCCCGTACCATGCTCTGGAGCCAGAAGAAAGACGCAACCCGCGCGCCCCGCGTCACCGGCGTGACCAGATGCAAACTAGAAGCAGGATAAAGAACGAGGTCGCCGGCCGGCAGCTTCACTTCATGCGAGCCGTAGAGATCTTCGATGACGAGCTCGCCGCCATCATATTCATCCGGCTCCGATAAAAACAGCGTGACCGAGAGGTCGGTGCGTATCCGCAAGCCGGTGAGATGGTCTCCCCTCACCGCGTTGTCGACATGCAGACCGAAATGATGACCGTCGGTGGCGACGTAACGGTTGAACAAAGGTGGAAAGATTCTAAGTGGGATCGCCGCCGAGATGAAGCGCGCACTGGCCGAAAGCGCCGACAGCACGCGGCTGCCGAGTTGGCGTGCAACCTCGCTATCCGGCGGCAACTGCTCGTTGCGCTTCACCAGCGCCGATGCGGCGCCTGCCGTCGAACGTCCATCCTCCCAGGCGCTGGCATCCATGATGCGACGGAAGTCAGCCACATCGGTCTTGCTCAGCACATTCGGAACGCAAATCAGCATGCCCTGTCGTTTCAGAACCGTGCCGATACGACGAGATAGGCGGCGCGACCTGGCGCCTCGAGCACGAACGGAGCCGGGCTCTGATACAACGCGTCGTAATAAAGCTTGTTGAAGATGTTGTTCACGAACAGTTTGACTCTCCAGTTCTTGTTGAGCTTCGCCTCCGCGAACGCATCGAAGCGCCAGTAGCTCGGCAATTGCGTACCCTGGTTCGCCGCGAGGAACGTGCCGCCATAGATCTTGGAACGGTAGACCGCCTGCCCACCGATCTCCCACATGTCCGTGAGCTGGTACTTCGTCAGCAGGCTGAACGATTGATGCGCGACGTTGGCGAGCGGCAGGCCGACATTGGTGGTGTAGAGAATCGTGTTCGCGGGCGGAACGAGCGATTTCGTCACCTCGGACTGCATCAGCACCAGTCCGCCGAACACGCTCCATTTGTCCGTGATCTTGCCGCCAAGGCCGAGGTCGATGCCGCGGATGCGGTAGGCAGCGCCGGCACTGATGCAGGGCACGGTGCCGCTTGTGTTCGCGGGATAGGGACAGGATGCGGTGGCGGTCGCCGGCGTGATATTGACCGATTCACGGGCGTTATCCTTTTCGGTCTGGAATAGCGCCGCCGTCACCAACAGGTGCCGATCGAACAACTCCCATTTGGTGCCGAGTTCGATCGCCGTGTTCTTCTCGGGACCGAAGATCTGATTGGTGTTACCGTTCAGCACCGGCGAGAGGCCGCCATACGCCGTGCTGGTGCCGTCGAACTCAGCACCGACGGGATTGGAAGAGGTGGCATAGGCCGCGTAGACACTCGCGATCGGAAGCGGCTTGAGCACGATGCCCAAATTGAAGTTCGGCAGACCGAACTCGGCCGACTGCGTCCCGAACACGTTGGGCACGCCGTTCACCGTGCCGAAGCCGCTCGTGTTGATCTTGTAATCATCGTAGCGGATGCCGCCGTTGAGGATGACGAGATCGTGGTAGTTGACGGTGTCGAGCAGATAGCCGCTGGTAGTGTCGATTCCGATCTTGGTTGGGAGACCTGCAAGCGTCGGGGTCGTGCCGAACGGCAGGAATGTGTATTGCGGGTTGAACACGCTGACACCCGTGACAGAGCCCGTGCCCGAGAACGGCGCGCCAATGGCTTCCGAACTCAAGCCGGTATACTTGTCGATGCTGGAGCGCTCCTGCGACACTTCAACACCGGCGAGCGCCGTATGGCGCCAGCCGCCAGTGTCGAATTTGTAGGTGGCCTCGGTCTGGTTGGCCAGCGTATCGGTGGTCTGATAGCGGCTCTGCGGATTGGCCGACAACGTCGAGAAAATCAGCGGATTCCTGAGGACCGGCGCCTCAGGCAGCGTGCCGATGTAATTCAACAGCGAGCGCGAGGCCCTGGTCTTGTTGCTGAGCGTAAGATCCGGCGTGACCTGCACCTCGGCGTTGATGGTGCCGATATCCTGCTTCACCTGCGAGAAGTCGCGATCGGTGAAGCCGTACCAATTGTTGCGGTTGACGCCGAAATCCGGGAACGGGCCGCCTGCCTTGCTCGCGGTGCTCGGCCGGAAATAGGGCACGCCGAAATCCGGCAGGCCGTGAATATCGGTGTGAATGTAGCCTGCAGTCACCTTCACCGCATCGATCGGCGTCCACTTCGCCGCAACGAACCCGCCGCCGCGGTCATCGGACACGTAGTCACGGCCGGCAACGCCCGCGTCCTGGAACAGGCCGCCCGCGCGCACGGCAAGCGTCGGGCTGATCACCTGGTTGACGTCGAGCGTGACGCGCTTGGTGCGGTCGGTGCCGAACGTCGTATCCATGTTGTAGAAGCTGCCCTCCGTCGTCGCCTGCTTGGTGACGATGTTGATGGCGCCGCCGGTGGTGCCTCGGCCGGCAAATGAAGAGCCGGGGCCGCGCAGGATTTCGACCTGCTCGGTGAAGAAGTTCTCGCGGACGCTGACGCCGGCGTCGCGCACGCTATCGATGAATATGTCGTTGCGGGCATCGAAGCCGCGGATGAAGAAGCGGTCGCCGAAGGCGTTGCCGCCCTCGCCCGTGCCGAGCGTGACACCGGCGGTGCTCAGCACGGCCTGCCGCAACGTGGTGGCGTTCTTGTCGTCCAGCACTTGCCTGGAGAGCACAGTGATCGTCTTCGGCGTATTCAGGATCGGCTCGGGAAACTTTCCTGACGCCTGCACGCGATCGACCTTGTAAGGCGCGGCAGGATCCGCATAGGGATCGCGATCGGCATTGAGCCCACCGGCGTTGGGATAAGGCACGGCCGCAACCCGTGTCTGCTGCGTGCGACGTGACGCGCGCCTGAGTGCGGTGCGGGCGCGGACCTGATCCGGTGTCGGCTTGGTGTTGGCCGGCCGCGGCCGCGCCACGGGCGCTTCCACATTCACCGGCGGCAAATTGGGCTGTTGCGCTTCGGCGCCGGAAAACGATGCGGCCGCGATCAGGCCCGCAACCGTCGACACTTTCTTGCCCGAGTAGCCCTCAAGCCGTTCGCCGGCCGAGTTGATCGCCACCTCGAAACGCAGCGACCTCGGCGTCTTTATGTTGCTCATCACTCGCCCCCGCGATGAATTCTGATCTATGCGCTTTGATACGCGACGATGGGCGGGTGGTATCGGCGACGAAATTTCGGGTCAACGCGAATGCGTCGATCGCTCGTTTGAATCGATCCAGATCAGAACGCTTCTAATCTGATTATTTCAAACTATTCTAATAACGATTCTAAAGAGCAGGAAAACCGCTGCGAAATCAATCACCGCACAGTTCGGCGGTAAACGAAGCTTAATCGGCGCTCGGCGGCTTCATCAGCGAGAACAATTCGTCCACCGTCCGCTGTGCGACCTGACGCACGCGATCGGTGTTCTCGCCTGCAATATTGACTCCATTCACCACCGCTTTGATCTCGTCGCGGAAATCGGTGATGAAACGCAGCGGATCCTTCTGCTCGTTGGCAACGCGCGCGATCAATCCCGTGATCAGGATCTGGCAGGCCATCATGCGTCCGTTCAGCTCGTCCATCGCTCACCCCGATTTCGCTCGCGGGCTGCGATATGACCGACATCGAGTCCGGATTCAACCGGGAGAGAAACTCCCTCTCCCGCTTGCGGGCGAGGTGAAGTGCTTTATTTCACCGCAACGTCCGGGCCTTCGCCGAGCGACTTGATGCGATCCTTGAGGTCCCGCAGCGTCTGAAGGCTGGCCTCGATCCGCTGATCGGGAATGTCGCGCAGCACGTCGGTTGCGATCGCATCGCGCAGGCTGTCGAGATCGTCGACCAGCTGCCGGCCGCGATCGGTGAGGAACAGGCGGTTGGCGCGGCGGTCCTTCGGATCAGGCCGGCGCTCGAGCAGCCCGTGCTCGACCAGTCGGTCAAGCAGTCGCACCAGCGAGATTGGCTGCAGTTCGAGCACATCGGCGAGATCGACCTGCGACAGCCCCTCCTGCTCCCGCAGCCGGAACAGCACGATCCATTGCGCGCGCGTGGTGCCACGCGTCTTCGCACGATGGTCGATATAGTTACGCAACAGGCGTGAACTCTCGACAAGCTGCGAAACAAGCTGGCGTTTCAGATCGAGCGACATGTCGGTTTCAACGGACGGATCGAGGCTTCAGGAACGCGCTCCTAAACCTTTCCAAATGTTTAGGATTCTCAAGTGTTAGTGTGTGTACGCATTAAGTGCTGACGCATTATATGGTTTCCCCGGAACGGTTTTAAACACCTATAATTGTCTCCGAACCCATGAGCGCGCATGTCCAAGTCACGAACGATAGGCTGGCTCTTGCTGGTCGCCGCCGTCGGCGCCGCGGGCTATTTTGGCTGGCAGCGCTATGGCGGGGGGCACACCAAAGCTGACGGGCAAAAGACTGCCGCCGCTGCCCGTCCGCCCGTCCCGGTTCGGATTGCACGCGTCGAAACCGCCGATTTCCCGGTCTATTTGACCGGCCTCGGCACCGTGCAGGGCTTCAACACCGTCCAGGTCCGCACCCGCGTCGACGGACAGATCATGAAGATCGCCTTCCAGGAAGGCCAGCTGGTCAACAAGGGCGACGTCCTGGTGGAGATCGATCCGCGCCCGTATCAGGCCGCGCTCGACCAGGCCACGGCCAAGAAGCAGCAGGACGAGGCGAATCTCGCCAACGCCAAGCTCGATCTGCAGCGTTTCACCCGGCTCGGCGAGTTCGCCACGCGCCAGCAGACTGACACCCAGCGCTCCATGGTCGCGCAATTGACGGCGCAGATCGCCGCAGACGATGCGGCGATCACGAATGCGCAGACGCAGCTCGATTACGCGACCGTCAAGGCGCCGATCACGGGGATCGCCGGCCTGCGCCAGGTCGATGTCGGGAACATCGTCAATGCCGCGACCCAGACCGGCATCGTTTCGATCGCCCAGATCGAGCCGATCGCGGTGATTTTCACCGCGCCCGAGGACCAACTGCCTGACATCAAGGCGGCGCTGGCGGCCTCCCCGCCGAAGACCATCGCCTACTCCACTGACGGCAAGCGCCTCCTGTCCACCGGCGTTCTCGCGCTGATCAACAACCAGGTCGATACGACCAGCGGAACCATCCGCCTGAAGGCGGTGTTCGAGAACAAGGACCACGCGCTGTGGCCGGGCCAATCGGTATCGACGCGGCTCCTGGTGCGGACGCTGAAGGATGCGACCGTGGTTCCCGACGATGCCGTCCAGCATGGCACGGACGGGCTTTACGCGTATACTGTCAGCCAGGAGAACAAGGCGGAGCTGCACCGGATCAAGGTCAGCTACTCGATCGACGGCAAATCCGTGGTCGATGAGGGGTTATCGCCAGGCCAGCAGGTGATTACCTCAGGCCAATACAAAGTCTCGCCCGGCGTGCTCGTCAGCACCGCGGTCGCGAGCTCGGATGCGACGCAATCCAAGGTGAAGCCGGAATGAGCTACGGCATTTCCGCTCCCTTTATCCGCTACCCCATCGGCACCTCGCTGCTGATGGCCGGCATTCTTTTCGTCGGCCTCGTGGCGTATCCGCTGCTGCCGGTCGCGCCGCTGCCGCAGGTCGACTTCCCGACCATCCAGATCACCGCGAATTTGCCCGGCGGCAGCCCGGAAACCATGGCGACCTCGGTGGCGCAGCCGCTGGAACGCCAATTCGCGCAGATCCCCGGCGTCGCCCAGATGACCTCGACGAGCTATCTCGGCACCGCATCGATCACCATCCAGTTCGATCTCAATCGCAGTATCGATGGCGCGGCCAACGACGTACAGGCCGCCATCAACGCGGCGAGCGGCCAATTGCCGAAGAACCTGCCGTCGCCGCCGACCTACCGAAAGGTCAACCCGGCGGACTCCCCGATCATGCTGCTGTCGGCGACCTCGGAGACGCTGCCGCTGACCGAGGTGAGCGATGCCGTCGACGCGCAGCTTGCGCAGCAGATCAGCCAGATCTCCGGCGTGGCCCAGGTCATCATCGGCGGTCAACAGAAGCCGTCGGTACGGGTCCAGATCGATCCGGCCAAGCTGGTGGCAAAGGGCCTGTCGCTGGAGGACGTGCGCGCCGCCATCGCCAGCGCCACCGTCGACAGTCCCAAGGGCAATATCGACGGCGACACCCGCGCCTATACGATCTACGCCAACGACCAGCTCCTGAAGGCCGCCCCCTGGAACGACGTCATCATCGCCTACCGCAATGGCGGCCCGTTGCGAATCCGCGATATCGGCCAGGCCGTCGCCGGCCCGGAAGACGCCAAGCAGGCGGCCTGGGCCAACGGCCAGCGCGGCGTGTTCCTGGTCATCTTCAAGCAACCCGGCGCCAACGTCATCGACACCGTCGACAAGATCAAGGCAACCCTGCCGCGGCTGGTCGCCGCGATCCCGCCGGCGATCAAGATCGACGTCATCAGCGACCGCACCACCACGATCCGCGCCGCGGTCGAGGATGTGCAATTCACGCTGCTGCTCACGATCGGGCTGGTCGTGATGGTGATCTTCGTGTTCCTGCGCAGCTTCTGGGCCACGGTCATCCCGACTGTGACCGTGCCGCTCGCCCTGCTCGGCGCCTGTGCACTGATGTGGGTGTTCGGCTACACGCTAGACAACCTGTCCCTGATGGCGCTGACCATCGCCGTGGGTTTCGTGGTCGACGACGCCATCGTGATGCTGGAGAACATCACGCGCTATATCGAGGAAGGCGAGAAGCCGATGGCGGCCGCCTTCAAGGGCGCGAGCGAGATCGGGTTCACGATCGTCTCGATCAGCATCTCGCTGGTCGCGGTGCTGATCCCGCTGCTCCTGATGGGCGGCATCATCGGGCGCCTGTTCCGCGAATTCGCGGTCGTGCTGGCGATGACGATCTTCGTCTCGATGTTCGTGTCGCTGACGCTGACGCCGATGATGGCCTCGCGCTTCCTGCGCGCCCATGGCGAGACCAAGCACGGCCGCTTCTACCAGATCAGCGAGCGTGGCTTCGACGCCATGTTGCGGGGCTATCAAAACGTGCTCGACCTCGCATTGCGCTGGAAGTTCACGACGCTGATGATCTTCTTCGCGACGCTCGGCCTGTCGGTCTACCTGTTCGTGGTCATCCCGAAGGGCTTCTTCCCGCAGCAGGACGTCGGCCTGATCACCGCGACCTCGGAAGCCAACCAGGACATTTCCTTCGTCGACATGAAGCGCAAGCAGGAAGCGCTCGGCAAGATCGTGCTCGCCGACCCTGACGTCGCGACGGTGGCCATGGCCATCGGCGGCAGCGGCCGGGCGGGCAACAATGGCGCCATGTACATCACGCTGAAGCCGCGCGACCAGCGTTCCGCCAACGCGCAGCAGATCATCGCGCGCCTGCGGCCAAAGCTCGAGCAGGTCGAAGGCGCGCGGCTGTTCATGCAGGCGGCGCAGGACGTCCGCCTCGGCGGCCGGCCGACCCGCACCCAATTCGAATTCACGCTGCAGGACGCCAATCTCGCCGAGCTGAACGAATGGGCGCCGAAGATTCTCGCGAAGATGCAGACATTGCCGGAACTGCGCGACGTCGCGACCGACCAGCAGACCAACGGCACCACGCTCGAACTGAAGATCAACCGCGACACCGCCTCGCGCTACGGCATCCAGCCGCAGCTCATCGACGACACGCTGTATGACGCGTTCGGCCAGCGTCAGGTGACGCAATATTTCACCCAGCTCAACAGCTATCACGTGATCCTGGAAGTGCTGCCCGAACTGCAGGCCGGCATCGACACGCTGAACAAGATCTATCTGAAGTCACCGCTAACCGGCGAGCAGGTGCCGCTGTCGACCTTTGCGACCTGGACCAGCGTGCCGGTGCGCCCGCTGTCGATCAGCCACCAGGGCCAGTTCCCGGCGATCACCATCAGCTTCAACCTCGCGCAGGGCGTGGCGCTGGGACAAGCGACCAATTCGGTGCAGAAGGCGATGGTCGAGATGGGTGCGCCGCCGACGCTGAATTCGAGCTTCCAGGGCACCGCGCAGGCGTTCCAGCAATCGCTGAGCACTGTGCCGCTATTGATCCTCGCCGCGCTCGTGGTCGTCTACCTGATCCTCGGCATCCTCTACGAGAGCTACATCCATCCGATCACCATCCTGTCGACGCTGCCCTCGGCCGGCGTCGGCGCGCTCGCGATCCTGATGGCGGCCGGCTTCGACTTCAGCCTGATCGCGCTGATCGGCATCATCCTCTTGATCGGCATCGTCAAGAAGAACGGCATCATGATGGTCGACTTCGCGATCGCGGCCGAGCGCGACGATCACCTGGAGCCCGAGGCTGCGATCCGGCAGGCAGCGCTGCTGCGCTTCCGCCCGATCATGATGACGACGATGGCGGCGCTGCTCGGCGGCGTGCCCTTGATGCTCGGCACCGGCACAGGATCGGAAATCCGCCAGCCGCTCGGCTACGCCATGGTCGGCGGCCTGATCGTGAGCCAGGCGCTGACACTGTTCACGACGCCGGTGGTCTACCTCTATCTCGACAAGCTCTCCAATATGTTCGCGGGCTGGAGCAGCTCGACCGATGAAGAGGACGAGGAGGAGCATCGGCGCGAAGAAGAGCGTTCCGTCAAGGAAGCCGCGGAGTGAGCTGTTCGTAGCCCGTAGGATGGGTAGAGCGAAGCGAAACCCATTGGTTGCCGCCCGCGAAGAAGATGATGGGTTTCGCTTCGCTCTACCCATCCTACAAGGTCGCATCAGCCGCCGAGATATGCCTTCTGCACCTGCGGATCCTGCGCCAGCGACGCGGCTGTGCCTGACAGCACGCTCCTGCCCACCTGCAGCACGGTGGCGAAGTCGGAAACTTCCAGCGCGAGCTCGATCGATTGCTCCGCAAGCAGGATCGTCAGCCCCTCGCGGTGCAGCCGGCCGAACGTCTCGTACATCGACTCCACCACGGCCGGCGCCAAGCCGAGCGACGGCTCATCCAGCATCAGAAGTTTCGGATCGCTCATCAGCGCGCGGCCGACGGCAAGCATCTGCCGCTCGCCGCCGGACATGGTGCCGGCGCGCTGGCTGCGGCGTTCCTTCAATCG
The DNA here is from genome assembly GCF_059512385.1 of Bradyrhizobium sp. Crot121. Classification (NCBI taxonomy): domain Bacteria; kingdom Pseudomonadati; phylum Pseudomonadota; class Alphaproteobacteria; order Hyphomicrobiales; family Nitrobacteraceae; genus Bradyrhizobium; species Bradyrhizobium sp. Crot121. The sequence goes on from NZ_JCAMOR010000018.1 coordinate 61,046, forward strand.
CGGGAAGATCTCGTAGACCCGCTCGAGCAATGTCCTGGCGCGCGTCTTGTCCCGCAAGGGCGTGGCGCCAAGCAGAAGGTTGTTCTCGACGCTCTGCTGCACGAACAGCCGCCAGCCTTCCGGCGACAAAGCAAGGCCCTTGCGCACGATCGCGAACGCGCTCTGCCCCGCGATCGCCTCGCCGTTGAAATGGATGCTGCCGGCATGCACCGGGATCAGGCCAGCGATCGCATTCAGCGTCGTGGTCTTGCCGCCGCCGTTTGAGCCGAGCAGCGCGACCACGCTGCCCGCGGGCACATCCAGCGAGACGTCGGAGATGCCGATCAGGTCGCCGTAGCGCACTTCGAGATGTTCGAGCCTCAAGAGCGGCCCGGTCATGTCGCGGGCCCGCCCATCAACTCGATCGGGGTGTGGCCGGCGGCGGCCTTGGCGGCACGGGTGCCGAGATAGGCTGCGATGACGGCCGGATTGGACGTCACCTCGCGCGGAGTGCCGCGCGCGATCTCCTTGCCCTGGTGGAACACCATCACCCGGCTCGCCAGCGACATGATCACTTCCATGATGTGCTCGACGATCACGAGCGTGATGCCGGAGCGATGGATATCGCGCACCAGCTCGATCGCAAGCTGCACCTCGCGCTGCGTCAGCCCTGCCATCGCCTCGTCGAGCAGGAGCACTTTGGGTTCGGTTGCAAGCGCCCGCGCGATCTCCAGCCGCTTGCGGCCGGGCGTGCCGAGCGAGCGCGCCGGCGCATCCGCAAGCTGCATCATGCCGACCTGCTCCAGCACTGAGCGGGCTTTGGTCTCGGCCTCGACGCGATGCGGCGTGCGCAGGAAGGCGCCGATCATCACGTTCTCCAGCACCGTCATGCCCTCGAAGGTCTGCGGCACCTGGAAGGTGCGGGCCAAGCCGAGCCGTGCGCGCGCCTCCGGCGACAGCTGCGTGATGTCGTGGTTCTCGAACAGCACTTGGCCCGATGTCAGCGCGAGATCGCCGGTGAGGCAATTGAAGAAGGTGGATTTGCCGGCGCCATTCGGCCCGATCAGGCCGAGGATATCGCCCTGCCCCAGCGTGACGCTGGCCGCATCGACCGCCTTGAAGTTGCCAAAAGCCTTGGTGACCCCGCGCGCTTCAAGAAGCATGGCCGGCCTCTTCGATGCCTTCTTCCATCGGCTTGGCCCGACGCTTCGCCCACAGACGGTTGATCAGGGCCAGGATGCCGCCGGGCTGGAAGCGCGCGATCAGCACGATGATGGCGCCATAGACGACGAAGGTCAGGCCGGCGCCCTTGCCGCCCAAGAGGCTGTTGGAGATTTCCTCGAGCGGCACCAGGATTGCAGCGCCGACGAATGGGCCGAACAATAGTCCGGCGCCGCCGAGCGCCGCCATGATCAGGATCTTCACCGAGATCAGGATGCCGAGCCCGGACTCCGGATCGACGAAGCCGAACATCATCGCATAGAGCGCGCCGGCGACGCTGGTGAGCCCTGCGCTCAGCATGTAGGCGTAAAGCTTGATGCGGCTCGCAGGCGCGCCCAGCGAACGCGCCGCGCGCTCGGAATCCTTGATCGCACGCAGGTAGAAGCCCATCCTGCTGCGCGTCATCCACCAGGTGATGCCGAGCGTGATGATCAGAACCGCCAGGAACAGATAGTAATATGGCAGCGCCGAGATGAAGGAGAGATCGAACACGTTGCGCGGCACGGTCGGGCCGCTCAGGCCAACGGCGGCGCCGAGATATTCGGTGTTGGTAACGATCAGCCGCGCGAGCTCGGCGACCGCGATCGTCGCCATGCTGAAATAGTGGCCCGACAGCCGCAGCGTCGGCCGGCCGATCACGGCCGCGATCAGCACGGCAAAGACGATGCCGGCGGGAATTCCGACCAGCGGCGACAGCGCGAAATGCGTATACGCGCCCATCGCGGCGTAGGCCCCGCAGCCGAAGAACACGACGTGGCCGACCGAAATCTGGCCGGCGTAGCCGCCGACGATGTTCCACGCCGAGGCTGCGATCGCATAGAGCAGGACCAGCGCGCCGAGCCGTTGCTGGAACGGCGTCGTGAACACCAGCGGATAAGCGACCACCAGCGCAAGCGCGATCAGGAGCCAGAGCGTGCGCCGCATCACGTCTTGCCCATCAGGCCCTGTGGCCTGAACCAGAGGAAGCCGAGGAACAGCGAGTACACCACGATGTCCTTGTAAACGGCGCCGATCAGATAGCCCGATAGCGACTCGATCACGCCGATCAGCAGCCCCGCGATCAGCGCGCCGGGCACGCTGCCGAAGCCGCCGAGCGAGACCGTGACGAAGGCGACGATGCCGAGCGTCTCGCCGACCGTCGGCACGATGTAGAAGAAGGTTGCGATCAGCGCGCCGGCAAGGCCGGTGGCGCCGGCCGCGATCGCCCAGGCGATCGCCTGCATGCTGTCGGGCCGGATGCCCATGAGCTGCGCGGCCGTCGCATCCTCCGCGACCGCCAGCATCCGCGAGCCGAGCGTGGTGCGCGTCAGCAGAAGATGCAGGGCGAGTGTCACCACCAGCGCGACCACGCCGGCCAGCAGGCGCGAGGCCTGGATGCGGATGCCGAAGATGTCGAAGGTGCCGCCGACGAGGTTTTCCGGCAGCGACAGGAAGTTTGCGCCAAACCACCAGAACACCGAATAGCGGAGCAATAGCGCCAGCCCGAAGGTGCCGAGGATCTGCGCCAGCATCGGCCCCTTCATGATGTCGCGGATCAGGCCGAAATAGACGATGACGCCGAGGGTGGCGAGCAACAGCGTCGCGAGCGGCGCGCCGATGAGCGGCCCGCCGCCGAGCAGCGTGTAGACGACGAACGCGACGTACATGCCGAGCATGACGAAATCGCCATGGGCGAAGTTGACCACGTTCATCATGCCCCAGACCAGCGTCAGCCCGGAGGAGAACAGTGCGTAGACAGCTCCCAGCAAGAGGCCGCCGACGATCACCTGAACAAGCGTGAAGGTCATGGATGTGCGCGTATTGTTCTTGGTTGAATCATTTGGCCGTCAACCCCCCTGACCACCTCTCCCGTCGGGAGAGGTCGGCGCGAAGCGCCGGGTGAGGGGATCAGGTCTATCGATAGAGCGTAACCCCTCACCCGATTTGCTTGCGCAAATCGACCTCTCCCGATGGGAGAGGTGAAGAAATTCATCACCAGCCCTTGTAGGGCATGATCGGCGTCTTCTCGGCGCTCGCCTTCGGCCAGACCGAGACGTAGTTCTCGCCGTCCTGGAGCTGGATGATGAGGCCGGACGCCAGGATGTTCTGGCCCTTGTCGTCGAACTTGACGCCCTTGTAGCCCATCATGATCTGATCGGGCTTGAGGTCGGTCGCCTTCAACGCGGCCTGGATCTTAGCGGGTTCCGTCGAGCCGGCGCGGTCGATCGCCTCGCACAGCACGAACAGCGCCTGCATCTGGCGCGCGACGGTATCGTCCATGTCATCGCCGCTCTTGTCCTTGTACATCTTGGCGATGATCGCGGTCGGCGAGCCCGCGGGACCGACGCTCCAGGACGAGCGGTTGAAGACGCCTTGCGAGATCTAGCCGACCGCCTTGATGAAGGACGGGTCGGAATAGCCGGAGTCGTCGGCGAGCAGCATCGGCGGCTTGTAATCGAGCGCCTGCATCGTTTTGGCGAACAGGATCGCATCCGACGTATAGGAGATCGCGATGACGACGTCGGGCTTCTTCTCCTTGAGCTGCAGCACCTGGCCCTGCACGTCGGTCGCGTTGGTGGCATAGGCGACGTCGAGCGCAACCGCGATACCCTTCTCCTTGAACGCCGTGGTGAGGGTGTTGGCGACGGAAGCGCCGTATTCGGTGTTGTCGTGGAGGATCGCGACATTGTCGGTCTTGGCGCCGGCGGCCTTCATGTCGTTGAGGAATTCGTAATAGACCCGCGCGAAATCGGTCGCGATCGGCGTGACGCGGAAGAACCATTTGAAGCCGCGCTCGGTGAGATTGGGCGCCACCGACTCGCCGTTGACGAAGGGGATGTTGTATTTCTCGGCAATCGCGCTCGCGGTCAGCGTGATGCCGGACTGATAGGCGCCGGTCAACGCCACCACTTTTTCCTCCGTGATCAGCCGCAGCGCCTGGTTTTGCCCGGTTGCGGGGCTGCCCTGGTTATCGGCGTAGACGATCTCGACCTTGGCCCCGCCGAGACCTGCGAGGCCGCCATTCTTGGCGAGCGGGAAGTTGCCGAGCTCGGGATGGGGGTTGTTGATGATGTCGAGCGCGACATCGAACGCATGCTTGACGTGAACGCCGATGCTCGCCGCATTGCCGCTCATCGGGAAGATGCCGCCGATCTTGACGGTCTTGCTTTGGGCCGCGGCATTGCCCACCAGCGCGGCCGACATGACGGCAGCCGAAAACAGCCCGATGACATGTGAAAATCTCATCTTCGAACGTCTCCACTATCCCTTGCCCGATGCCGGGCTTTTTATGCATGGGAAGCGCACGAGCCGTTGCAGGCCCGCCCCCAATTTTCTTGGTACACCAGCATCGCATGGCACCCCGACCTCGGCAAGCCAAGCCAGGCGCGAGTCCGCATGCGCATCACGCGAGCCGATCGCGCTATCGCTGCTTCAACGCTAGGCAATCGCGCCCTGCACGTACGTGCGCATCCGAGTGCGAGATGGCGCGTCACTGCGCGTGTTGACGCCGCGTCCGGCGTGACCGAGCGCTGTCGTTACAGGGTTGCCGCCGATGGCGACGGCCTCGCTTCAAGAATCAAGGAAGCATCGAAATCAACCGCTGCGCCGATCCCTACCTGCGGCCGGCCGCATTTTGCCTGGAAACACGCGCCATACCTGCTTGCCAAGGCCCTGACCGAACAGTAGAAGGACCTCGCAGCGAGGCGGCGATTTGCCATGATCCCGCCCGCCGGTATTGCCCCGGCCATAGACTTAAGCTATTGATGCCGTTGAGCAATTCTTGGGGAATGGTGTAACGGTAGCACAACAGACTCTGACTCTGTTTGTCTTGGTTCGAATCCAGGTTCCCCAGCCAGACTAGACAAATCCCACCAACAGCTTGATCGGAAACCGGCTTTTCACCGCGGCCGATGGAACGGCTCATAGCGCTGTCGCTCCATCGCCATCCGAGCCCAGCACCCCTCACCTTCCGCTGCGCACCTGCATGACGATTGCATTGAGCCTCGTATTGAGCCCAGCGAGATCGACGCGGCCGATGCCGGCTGTGCCAAGACACTTCTTTCCGCAGCCACCGCCTAGCCCCGCCGGCTTGCCGAAGGTTGCCGCCGGGACGCTGCCGGTGACGGGAAATCCGCGCGCGAAGAGCTTGGCGCGGACCGCGAGGCAGTAATTGACCGAGAGATGGGAGAAGCGCGTCTCCCCGTGGCCCGCGCGATATTTCATCGTCGCTGTGCAAAGGTCGCCGCCGGCAAGACGCCATGCCTGCGCAAGGTAGGTCACCCCGTAACGGATGTTGTTTTCGGGCATCGCGAGCTCGGCATTGCTTCGCGTGAAACCCAGCATGCGCGCCGTCGACGGCAGGATCTGCATCAACCCGATTTCGCCGACACCGCCGATTGCGCCGGGGTTATAACCGCTCTCCACCGCCATCACCGCCTCGGCAATGGCCGGCGCCAGTCCCTGCCGCCCGGCCTCCTTCTCGATCAGCGCGCGGTAGTAGGCCAGCGCGTCGCTGCGGTTCATCGGCGATTGGGGCTTGGCCGGAGCTGAAGAACCAGCCAGCGGTCCGGCAGACGGCGGGCCCGGTGCGGGAGCCGTATCCGCAGGCATCTCGATCGCGGCGTAACGGATGGGGAAACTCGCATCGTTCGCGGCTGGCTCCGCCCGGCCGGCAGCCGTCATCAACGCGGCGGATAGTACCGCCATTGCCGCCACCAAGCCGCGCCATCGCTGCGATGCCGGTGCCGGCACGTTCAATCCTCCACGCGTGTCTTCGGACGCAACGAGAGCCGCATCCGCAGCGGCTGCGGCATATCGAGCGGCGTGCTGCCAACGCCATCGCCGATCAGAAGCGTGGACAGATCATGCGAGGCGTCGTCGTCGAGGCCTTCCAACTCAATGCGCTGGACTTTGCCATCGGGCATCACCCATACGCGCACGACAATCGACGGGGACGCCGTCCTGGCATCAGATGCGCGCCTTGCGACCGCGTCATGGAAGCGGAGCGCCGGCGTCGATTCCGACGCCAAGCGCTCCTGCAATCGAAGCTGCAGGCGCTTGGCGAAGTCCTGCCAGGCCGCCGGCGCTGGGTCCGCGTTCAGCCTGCCATCCACGTCGGTTGCGGCCTTGGCCGAGATTGGCTTGGCCCCGAGCAAGACGGCAAGCGCGCCGAGCGCTGCGCCGAACCAGCGCGCGCTTCGTCGTCGCCACAAGATGCGGCTTCCGCCGGTATGGATAGCGGCCTTCATCCGCATCTGGCGCGGCTACTGAACCGTGTGGGGCAGGTCTGTCTCGGCGACGCGATCGCGATCCGTCGCGGGCGTCTGCAAGGCTGTGCTGGGAGCGGGTGCATTCGGCGCCTTGGCCTTTGCCAGATTGGCCAGTTCTTCGCGCAGATAGGCCACGAGCTGCTGCACCAGGTGATCCCAGATTTCGATCTGCGCCCGCAGATTGTTCTGCGTCACGCCGCCCGCCACCGAGAAATCGAGCGACAGAGCGAGGAACGGCGGGCTGAGCTGCAGGCGCGCGAACCGGCGGGTCGCATTCCAGCGGTTGACCAGCTCAAGCGGCAGTTCGCCCTGCACCTGCAGCACGGCAATGAGGGCGACATCGATGAAGCTCTGCTCGTCGCCGGCGATCCGGTTTCCGGGACGGACGTCGAACGCAAGCCCATTGGTCCCGGAGCGCAGGTAGGAGATGTTGGCGACCGGGTCGGTCAGGGTCTCGACGCGATAGCCGGCGAGCTGAAACAGTTCGCGCAGGCTGTCGAGCGTCAGTTTGGTGATCGTGGCGTCGGACATGGAAAACTCCGTAACAGGTTGTGGGTGAGCGGATCGTCAAATGGCAGCGGAATGCTGCCGGCGTGTGTTGCAGACGTTGCAGTGTTCCGACGACAATCGTTGCGTCATCGGCATCAAAGGGCGGCGCTTGCGGGCAGCACCTGGGAGGGCCATGGCGCCGTCCCGGGCGAACGCTCCTGCGCGATCAGGGCGCGCGCCGCCTGCGCCAATTCGGGCAGCACCTGGTCGGTCAGGCAATCGCAGGCGGCGAGGCCGAGGCCGACATGGCGCGTGGTGGTGCGGGACGATGCGGTGGCCGGCCCGCCGGCGTCTTGCGGATCGGGCACCACAAGACCGGAGCGTCCGGCGGCGAGGTCGGCGGCGAAGCGGGCCTCGATCCGCAGCACCGGCGCACGGGCCTCCTCGCCAAGCCGGTCGTTGACCGGCAGATGCGCCAGCGTCAGCCGCGCATCCGCGATCAACAGCCGCAGATGGCGCAGCATCTCCGCCCCCTGCGTCAGCACGTCGTCAAACCGGATCATGCTGCCGAGCAACAGATCGGTTTCGAGCTCGAAATGGACGCGCTGCCCGTCGACCGTGGCCGGCACCACCTTGCGGATCTGCCAATAGGTCACCTCGCCGATGCGCGCGTCATGGCCGTTGAGCTCCAGGCTGCAGCGGATCACCACACGGGTCAGGCCGTCGCCGTCGCGCGCGAGCTGATCGCCGAACTGCAGGCAGACCCGGCACCCGGCCGGCAGCACATGCCGCCGCCAGGTCGCGAGCACGGCGCCGCGATAGCCGCACATCGCAAGCAGCGTCCGCAGCCGACCGGTGGTCAGCCTCCAGTCCGGCGCCGGTTCGGCGATGGGCGGCACGGCGGCCATCGCACAGGCTACCGCGCCGCCGGCGTCGGGCCGCCGATCAGGCTGGAGAGCGCGAGCTCGTTGATGACGGGCGGATTCTGCTTGAGCAGCTCGGCGAGGTAGGCCCGCCGCAGCATCGCGGCGCGTTCGCTGCGCATCTGCTGCACCAGCACCTCGCGCACCTCCGGCAAGGTCCTTGTGTAGGAGGCCTTGGTGTCGGTGAGTTTGATGATGTGCCAGCCGTCGTCGAGCTTGATCGGCTCGGCGATCGCGTTCTTGGCGAGCGCCATCACCTGGGTGCGGATTTCCGGCCGGATCTGGGTCTCGGCCAGCCAGCCAAGCTCGCCGCCATTCTTGACCTCGCCGGTCTCGTTGGCGAGCGCGGCGAAGTCGGCGCCGGGGGCCTTCAGCTTGCGCTGGATGTCCTCGACGGTCTTCTTCGCCTTGTCCTCGGCCGCCTTGTCGGCGTCCTTGGCCACCGCCACGAAGATCTGCGCCAGCTCGAACTGCCGCGGCATCAGGAAGGAGGCCCGGTTGGCGTCATAGACCTTCTGCAGGTCGTCCTCGCTCGGGAAGCTCGCCGGCGGCGTCGAGACCTGCTGCAGATAGAGCTCGGCGACCGCGCTCTCGCGCACCCGGTCGAGCTGCTCGGCGATGGCCGGCTGCTGGTCCCACTTCTTGGCCGCGACCTCCTGCAGCACCAGGCGGTTGGCGAGCATCAACCGCACCGCCTGGCTGAGCAGGTTCGGATCCTGCCCGAACGCGGCGCGCTCGCGCGGCCCGAGCGCGGCGACATAGGCGCGGATCTGGTCGGCCGAGATGTTGGTGCTGCCGACCCGGGCGATCACGTCGTCGCCGGCGCCGGATTTGGCGGTGGCCGCGCCCTGCGTCGTCGCCGCCGGCTGCGGGGCCACTGCGGCGGGGGCCACGGGCTTCGGCTTAGCGACGGCCTGCACCGGACGCTGCGGCACCGGCGGCGGTGCCGTCTGGGCGGCGGCGGCCAGCGGGAGCGCGGCCAGCACCGTCGCCATCATCGACACACGGAAGGATCGCATCAGGGGTGCACCGCGGAGGGAGGAGATGTTCATGGTTCTGCCTTCTGGTCGAGGATCTTGTCGCCGCTGTCCTGGATGTTGTTCTGGATTTCCACCCGCCGCAGCCCCAGCATCGGCTCATGCGCGACGATGGTGTCGCCGATCGTGACGCTCTTGTACTGCTTCAACAGCTCGCGGCCGGCCTTCAGCATCTGGTCGTTCTTGGCGACGCAGCCCTTGGTCGCGGCCTTGTAGGCGTTGGCCTCGCCCTCGAACTTGGCCCGCGCGGCGTCCTTGTCGCGCGCGACATTGGCCGCCTCTTCATAGGCCGACTTCCATTTCTCCAAGGTCTCGTCGCGCTCGGCGAGGCGCTTGTTGAACTCGTCGACGGCCTCGCGATGCTGCTTCTCGGTCTGGCGGACCTGCGCCTTGGCGGCGTCGACCTGGGCTTTCGCCGCGGCCTTGTCGCGCTCGGCGTCGGCCAGCTTGGCCTGCAGCGCCGTCCGCTGGTCCTCCAGTTGCCGGGTCTGCAGGGTGGCGCTGCGCAGGGCTTCGCGCAGCCGGTCGGTCTCGGCATCGGCGCGGGCGGGTTCGAGATGCGAACACACCGCGACGGCCGCCGTGAGGAAGGTGAGGATGCGTATCTTCATGATCAGAACTTTGCGTTGAGATCGACCAAGAGGACGTCGACGGCATAGGGCGAGCCGGCGATGTTGTTGGCGCTCAGCCAGCGCATCGACGCCCATACGTTCTCGCTGAGACCGACATTGGCGCCGAGGAAGTAACCCTTGAGGTTGGTGCCGCCGAGCCCGAAATCGGAATCGGCGAAGGCATCGAGCGTCGCGTCCGACTCCAGGTATTTGTAGCCGACATGCACGTTCCAGTCGGCGAAGTGCTTGATCTCCTTGTTGCCGACGGTGACGCGCGTCATCCAGCCCATGTCGCCGCCGTTGAACGGGCCAAGCACCGACCCGCTCGCGGTACCAGCGCGGTTGTTGATGGCGATGCCGGGGACGTTGGACACAGGCGCAAGCCCGGTGCCGGGGATCGTCAGCGCGCGATTGAACGCTGAGTTCCAGACAAATTCGCCGTCGAGCACGATGTGGAACGGATGGAATTCGCCGAGGTCGAGCGAGGCGCTGGCGACCACCGGGCGGAATTTCTGGACCAGTCCGAAATACTGAAACTGAAGGTTCTGGCCCAAATTATTGTGGACATCGCTGTAGATGTTGCGCAACATCATGTAGGTGTTGCCCTTCTGGGCAAACAGCGGCCGCGACAGATCCGAGCTGCAGCTATCCGAACTCGAGCCGACAAAGCAAGTCTCGGAGAGCTGCCCCTGCACGTTCTCGAAATCGTAATAGGCCACGCCGAAGCGGAACTCAGAGACCGGGTCGAACCGTGCGGCAAAGCCGCCTTGGGCGCCGAACAACCATTTGTCGTGGCTCGGAAGCTTTCCACCACCATTCTCGTAAGACGCGTTGGTACCCGCGTTGAAGTCGGTATTGAAGATCGGAAACGCGCCCAGGACGCCGAACGCCGTAATGTTCGGAATCACCTCCTGCTTGGCCTGCACGGCGAAGCCGTCGAAGCCGAGTTCGCGGTACCAGACCAGATCGGTCGGCGACCAGAACGGATTGTCGAAACGCCCGACCTGCGCCACCACGTCCTGGTTCGGGAGCTGATACTTCAGGAAGCCCCGATCGAGCCAGATCGAATATTTGGAGAAATTCGAGCCGCTGCCCCCCAGCGTCTGGTTGGTCGAGACCGGCGAGTTGCTCTCGCCGGTCGCGATCCGCAGGCCCGCCGCGAAGCCGTTGGTGAGGTCGGCGTCCATGCCGAGGCGGGCGCGCAGCCGCACCTGGTTGCGGTTCTGATAGGTGTTGTACGTCGGGATTTGGTTGAGGTTGTCTGGTCCCAGATTGTAAGGCGAGCCTGAGTTGATGGCGTTGAAGTTGATCAGCCCCGGATCGTTGCCGGTCGGGAAGAAGCTGCCCATATAACGAGCGCGCACGTCGCCGTAGAAGCGGATGCGCTGCGCCCATTCCGGATACGCGCCCGGCGAGGCCCAGTTCTCCTTCTCGGCCTTTGCCATCACTTCCTTCTTGATGTCCTCGCGCAATTGCCGCTTCACGATCTCCGGCACATAGGTGACGTGCCGGGTGCCGGGCGGATTGGCGGCAGCCGCGGCCGCGGTCGCTGCCTTCGCGGCTTCATCCGCCTTGCTGGTGGCGTCCTTGGAGGCCTGGCGCGACACATAGGCTTCGTCCTCGGCCTGCTTGATCAGCGACTGCGCCTCATCCTCGCTCAGCAGCTTGCGCTTCACCATGAGGTTGAGAAGATTGACCGTCGTATTCGGCGAGGTCGGCTTGGCATCCGACACTTTCGGCCGCTTGGACTCCACCTTCTTCTCAGGCGCACCGGCCTCGTCCGCGGGCTGGCCAAGTGCTGGCGCCACGCAGGACAGCGCAGCCAGCGAGACAGCGAGCAGCAGCGTGCGCCGGCGTGCACCTGGATTAATCTCAAACATTTTGTCCCCAGTCCTCTTGTAGTCCGTTGTGTTTGACAAACGTCGCGTTAGCTCGGCCGACGCGCGGTCACGCGCGTCACCATCGGCATCGGCATGTCTTTCGGCGGCGGTTCGCGCAGCGTCAGACTGCCGAGAATGTCGTTACGTATCAGCGTGTCGAGTTCGGCATCGCCGGTCGACGGCACGAGCTGAACCCGGTTGATGCGGCCGGTGCTGTCGGCCCACAGGCGGATTTGCACCTCCATCACCGCCCGGCGCGTCCTGTTGTTGGCGCGCAGCGCGGATTCGATCTGCGCCTGCACCATCGAGGCGTACCAGCCCCAACGGCTGCCACCGCCGCCCCCACCGCCGTAAGGACTGCCGCCCGGCTTGCCGCCGAGATTGAAGAGATCGCCCGGTCCGGTCGCCTGCGCGTCAAGCGACAGCGGCCCCGGCGGCTCGTCGTTCTTGGCGTCCTTGACCGGCTCGTCCTGCGGCTTCTCGATGGGCTTTTCTTCCTTGAACTCCGGTTCGGCCATCTTCGGCTGCTCGATCATCTTCTGCTCGGGCGGCGGAGGTGGCGGTGGCGGCGGAGGTGGCGGCGTGATGTTGACGATCGTGATCTCGCGGACCTGTCGCGGCGGCGGCAGATCGTCCCCGCCGAACAGCCAGTAGCCTGCCCCGCCGAACAGCAAGGCGATCACCACAAGCGCCGCGCCGTAGCGCATCCCGGGGCCGCGGAATATAGAGCGCTGACGATCTGACGGCTCGTCCGGCAGATTCCAATCGTCCCGAAGCTTGCTCACGATACGACCTCGACCTGCCGCAGACCGCGATCGCGCTCAGCGAAATACTGAAAGACGAATTCAACGAGCCTTGTGAACTCTTTCGTCTCCAGCGTCAGCGCTAGTACGGGCGAGGCATCTATCTTGAGATGAAAGGTTTCGTCTTCGGCGTTGAACTCGACATAGGCGTCGCGGTCGATCGACAGGCGCGGCCGGCGGCCGCGCGAGATCGTCGCCAGGAACGGATCATCCTCCAGCTCTCCGGCCGTGACGCGGCCGCGGAGCTCGTTCGCCAGCTTGACCAGAAGCGCTTCGCCCCGAATGGGAAACGGCAGAACGACAGAACTCACGCAATCCCCTCCCTTCGCGGCATCGGAGGCAAGGTTATCGAGAGCCGGCCCGACCAGCCGCAGCCGGACGAGCGCTCGCTGCAGCGCATCGAGCGCACGCTCATAGGCGCGTTTGCGCCGAATGGGCGTGTGAGGAAGAGGCGTTGGCACCGGGATCGACGATCGCATCACTTCACGAGCGGTTTGGTGGCGAGTCCAACCTGGTTGAGGCCGATGCGGCCCAAGAGGTCGAGCACGTCCATCACGCTTTGGTACTGGGCCTGCGCGTCGCCGCGCAGCACCACGGGGAACTCCGGCGTCAGCGCCTTCTGCTGCACCAGGCGCTGCTCGAGCTCGGGCAAGGTCACCGGAATGGTGTCGAGGAAGATCTTGCCGTCGTTGGCGACCGTGATCGCCTTGGTGGTCTGCGTCGCCAGCGACGGCGCGGCCGAGGCCTTCGGCAGGTTGACCTTCTGGCCCTGCACGGTCGCCGTCGTCATGATGATGAAGATCACCAGCAGCACGTAGGCGAGGTCCAACATCGGGGTGATGTTGATGTCGTCATACGGCTTGGAGTCGCTCTGCAGCTGCATCGCCGTTTACTCCGCGGCCATGCGGTGCAGGGTCGGGTCCGGCCGGTCGGCGGAGTAGAACTCCGCCATCTTGGTCACGAACTCGTCGACGAAGACCTGGATGTCGCTGGTCAGGTCCTTGATCTTGGAGATCAGGTAGTTGTAGCCGAACAGCGCCGGGATCGCGACGCCGAGGCCGGCCACGGTGGCGACCAGCGCCGCCGCGATGCCGGGCGCGATCGCGTTGACGTTGACGTCGCCGGAGGCCGCGATCGCCGCGAAGGTGATCATGACGCCGACCACGGTGCCGAGCAGGCCGAGGAACGGACCGCCGGAGATCGCGATGGTCAGGATCACCATCAGCCGGTTCAGCCGCTGGATCTCCTTGACCACGCCGCTGTCGAGCGCGGCGCGGATCGCCGCGATCGAGGCGCCGGACAGCACCGGGGCGGCGCCATTCCGGAAGCGGTGGCGGATCTCCTCGGCGCCGATGTGGTAGATGCGATAGAGCGAGGACGCCTTCATCGCCTTGGCATCGGCCGCCGACAGCCGGCCGCCGAGGGTGGCGACGTCGGCATCCGCGCCGCGGTCGAGGATGGTGAGGTCGTCGGCGACCGCGCGGAAGTGCTTCATGAACACCGCGTTGGCCTTGGCCTGGCGGTTCAGATAGCCGGAGCGGTCGACCATCACCACCCAGCTCAAGGCCGCCATGATCACCAAGAGGCCGATCACCACCCAGCCGTCGAGCGTGACCGACTTCAGGATCACCGCGAAGTAGCCCGACAGCCAGCTGCCGGTTTCCTCATCGACGCTGAAGGCGATCAGCTTGGCCTGGTCGGGGCCCTGCCCGACCGCGGCGAACTTGATGAAGCCGGCCGGCCGCGCGATCTTCGCGATCTGCAGTTCGTCGACGTCGCCGGCAAAGCCCGCCATCGCCGGGACCGCGACCGGCGCCGCGGCGGCCGCATCGTCCGCCGCCGGCGCCGCGCTGCCGTCCGCAGCCGTCGCAGCAGGGGACTGCGCGGCTGCGGACGGGGCGGCCTGGGTGACCGGAGGTGCACTGGAGGTTGCAGAGGTGTCACCTCCGATCAGGGCCACCGTGTTCAGCGCCGGCAACGCGGCGGCGACCGACGCGTAAGGAGTGCCGTCCAGCATCAAGGTCACCTGGCCGTTGTTCGCGACCACCGCCAGATGATGCCAGGTGCTAGGTGCGACCGGCGCGCCGGTGCCGCTGCGCTGCGCGGCGCCGGCCGTCGTCACCTCGACGAACGGCGCGCCATTGTCCAGACCGATCACCAGCGCATTGCCGGCCGCCCCATCGCGGCGGCTGTAGAGCGCCGCGTTCGGCTGCGCCGCCGCCGGCTTGATCCACGCCGACCAGGTGAACGCGCCACCGGCGGCCTGCGTCAGCGACGGCGAGGCCGGCAGCGTCACCGGGTTCTGCCCGGTCAGCCGCACGCCATTGCCGATGAGCGCGCCTTCCGCCGGCTGGCCGACGCTCTGGGCGTTGTTGGCCCACACCGAGGAATCCAGCGACGGCGTGCCGCGCTCGTTGAAGTGATAGACCAGCAGCGTGTCGGGGTCGTAGGTCGCCTTGGCGTCGGCCGCGGCCAGCGCCTTCTTGTTGCCGTAGTAGAGCCAGATCTCGGCCTTGGCCCCCGGCTGCAGGTTCGGCACCGCGACCCAGAGCAGCGCCTCGCTGAGCAGCCCGTCATATTTCTCGACGTGATACTTCAGCGGCGTCTTGTCGTCGCCGGCGACGAACCTGAGGTCGGAGCCGTCGTCCTTGGCGGAGGCAAAGCGGAAATTGCCGGTGTGCAGCCGCACCAGCACCGGCGTCGAGCCGATCGGGTCGGTGATGTTGGCGCCCGCGGCGCTTGCATCGATCGTGATCTTCTTGCGCAGCTGCCACTCATCGTTCCACCAGGCGTTCGCCGGCGCCGCCAGCGCCAGCACCGCCACCACGGCCAGCAACAGCATCGCCGCCGCGTTCGCGGCCGCGCGCCTCGCACCGCTCCCCATGGCCCGCATCTTGTCCCATCCCATCATCATCAGAATTCACCCCAGAGCCGAACGTTGAAGCGCGGGTCGCCCGCGCGCGTATAGGTTTGGCTGACCATCGGAACGGACAGCGCGAACATGCCATTGAAGGCGTTGAACACCTTGAAGCGGGTGCCGACGCCGTAGCTCCACAGGTTGAACGCCGACTGCTGATCCGGCAGCGGCTTCTGGATGCTGACATGCGCGGCGTCGGCAAAGGCGAACAGCCGCCACTCGTTGAAGGTGGTGAAACGCGGCGCGCCCTGGCCGGTCTCGTCCTTCATCTCCTTCTGCAGCATCGCGCCGAGATCCGGGCTGCGGAGCTCCAGATTGCCGATCACGCCGTCATCGCCGAGCACCTCGGATTCCAGATAGCCGCGCACGGTGTTGAGGCCGCCGGCGCTGAGCTGCTCGCTCGACACCAGAGGGCCGTCGGCGACCTGCGCCTGCACCTTGCCCCAGAGCTGGAAGTTCTCCGGCAATTCCTGGGTGTGCGCGACGTCGACGTTGAAATGCGTGAAGCTCGGCGAGGCGTAGTAGCGCTTGGCGTCGAACTCGGTCCAGTCGCTGCCGAACGGCCGCAGGCTGTAGGTGATGCCGGCGTTGAACTGGGTGGTGAAGGTCTCGTTCTGGAACGTCGCGCCGTAGCTGGCAACCACCGGATAATAGGTCACCGGCGAGGCGAAACTGTCGGTGCCGAGCCCCACGGTCTGATCGAAGTGCTTGTAGTCCACCCCGACCGACAGCGTCTGGAAGAAGTTCTCGCGGCCCGGCAAGGTCATCACCGCGCGGCCGCCGATGATCTCGCCGGGGCCGACGATGTTGGTGCCGCCGACGGTGGCGACGTTGCTGCTCGACTTCACGCCGTAGAGCAAAAAGCTCAGCCATTCGACGTCGGGAATCCGCGCCAGATACGACCCCGAGAACACCTCGGCATCGCCCGGCCGCTGCGGCGCCACCTGATAGGTGAAGCTGGCGGAATGCCCGAGCTGCCACAGATTGTCGTAGTGCACAGTGGCGATGAGGCGGGCCGGCGTGGTGTTCGGCGAGTTGGCGTTGTTGACCTCGACGGTGCCGTGGAGCGGCGCCTTGTCCTCGATGTTGAGGTCGACATCCACCGTGCCCGGCGCGACGCCAGCGCGCAGCGCGGGCGTGACCCGCCGGTCCGGCCATTGGTTGAGCGCGACGATGTCCTTGGTGACATCGTTGAAATTCGGCAGCGCGCCCTCTTTCAGCGAGGCCGCCCGGTCCTTGATCTGCTCGATGTCGAAGTAACGCGAATTCTTCACCCGCAGCCGCCCGACCTTCATCTCCGCCACCTTGAGAATGACGACCCCGCGCAGCGCATTCTGCGTCGGCACCGACACGCTGACGGTCTGAAAGCCCTTGTCGCGATAGGCCTTCTCCAGCGCCGCGCGCGCCTTCTCGACGTCGTCGGCGCTCTTGTTCGGCCCGAGGAACGGATAGATCGCCTCCTCGATCTCGATCTGCGGCAGCTTGTCGGCGCCCTGCACCGCGAAATCGTCGATGTCGAAGCGTTGCGCCGGCGCCGCCGCATTGTCCGCATTCGCGGGCTGCTGCGCCGTGGGTGCATTCGCCGGCTGCGGCGCCCTTTGCGGCGCGGCGCCTGCCTCACCCCACGTCAGCGCGCAAAGACCGCCGGCGATCACCGACACGACAGGCCTCAGGCCGAGCAACACCGTTCGGGCGGACGCAGGTCCGCCACGCTTGTAACCGATCTCAGATTGCACGGGTGCTCGCTCGTCTCCTGGGCACGCACATGACGACACGGCGGAATGCCGCGTTCATGGTGCCTCACTTCAACAGACGATCGAGCCGGAACGAGACTGAATCAAAGTCTTAAGAAATTTTTGCGCGCCTTACGATTCGCGGACAGCGCGTGCGCCGTGCGGATCGCCAGCGAAGCGCGCGGCGCAAACCACGCGGCATCGGGCTTTCCCGGCGTCGTCCCGGTCGTGATGCTATTTCAGATTCAGCAACAGGCGCAGGCGCAGGGGCTGCAGCATTTCCGGTGGCGGCGCCTCCCCGACATTGCCCCGCGTGAGGATCTTCCGCAGATCGGCGTCGGCCTGCGCATTGTTGAGCGGAGGGAAGGTCACCTTTTCGACCGAGCCGTCAGGATTGAGCCAGGCGCGCACCTCGAGCATCTGCGGCGCCCCGTCCTCTTTTCCGCGGTGTTCGCGAAGATAGGCCCGGAAACGATTGCCGACCTCGTCATCCGCTCCCATCCAGTCTTCAAAACGATACCTGACCAGCTTCGCGAATTGAGTCCAATGCGGCGGCGCCTTGCTCGCCTCGCGATATTCCTGCGACCGCGCTGGCGCGGAAACCAGCGCCGGCGAAAACGTCGCCACGATGGCTGTCGCCGCAACCCAACCGGCTATCTTGGACAAACTCATCTGCCACATCCGTCTCGCCTCAATTCTGCAAACACGTGACCCGCGCCGAGAGCGAGGCCGCTCGGCTGGCGCGCGAGGTCGTGGCGACGATCTGGGATCGGTCATCTTCCGCGACACGAACTCCCTTGGAGGCGAGGAAACTCTTGGCGTCCCCTGCCCCCACCGCGACCACACGGCTCGATCCGGTCCTGCGGCTTATGATCCCTTGTACCAGGCCACGACTGTCCAGTACCGGCGCACCGCTGGCGCCGAAGGTGACATCCGTATCTATCTGCAGCACACCCGACTGGCTGCCTGGGCTTCCCGCCACGGTCGCGTTTGCAAACATGCCGCGGCTGGTCGCCAGCTTATCGTAAGCGGAGGCAAACACCATGTCGTTGGTGCTCACGCCGACCGTATTCGGGAAAACCGCAGCCAGCCCCAGGGTCTTCGTCACCTTGATCAGCGCGATATCCGCGCTGGGCGACAAGGCCACGAGCTGCGCCGCTAGCGCCCGGCCTTCCTTGAAGACAATGAGCCGCGCGCAATCTTCCGCCGCATGACGGGCGGTCAACATATGGCCCTTGTCGTCGACAAAAAAGCCGGTGCCGGTCTTTTGGCGGTTAGGCACCGTAGGCTCCTGCGTGCGCGCCAGGGGCGAAACCTCAGACCGCTGCTGATGCGCCGCGAAATTCCCAACCGCCCAGCCGATGTCATGAGCCTCGGCGCGCCAGGCGGCCGCCGTTGTCAACCCCAGCAGTCCGACACCGACCGCGATGCCTCGGATGACGGTGGCCAACCCGCGACACCGGTGCGCGCCATCCGCATGTCGCGGCTTGATCATTGAATCCTCTTGTCCTGCAATTTGTCTGGCAGACCCGTTTTCGAACAATTTGTCGCGGGGCGCGGAGTCCGTTCAAGACGCTAGCTCAGCAACACGATGCCTCCCGGCAAGCTCCGCGCCGTGGCGCCGAACAGGCCGTGGGCCTGAGCGATGAAGTCGTCGAGGTGATCGAGATGGAAGGTGCCCGAAATCATGCGGTGCCCAAGCTGCTCGTCCATAACGACAATCCTGCCCGGCCGGTAGCGATTGATCTCTTCGACCAAACGATTGACCGGCCAGTCGCGGACAATCAGAAGACCCTTTCGCCAGCCATTCGCCTGTTCCAGATCCGCCTGCGAGGCGCGTCCGAGCCCCATCTCCGCCGAATAGGATATCTGCTGCTCGCCCGAAATGGCGACGCGTTGTCCTTTCCATTCGACTTCGACGGCGCCTTCAAGGCACGACACCGAGACGGCACGATCGAGACATCTCACATTGAAACTGGCACGATGCGCCGTGACCCGGCCTCCGGCGGCATCAATGACAAGTGGCGCGGGCGCGTCGCGCTCCGCCTGGACGGCGGCCTCGCCCGAAATCAGCTCGATGCGCGGAGCCCCCTGCTCGGATCGTACGGCGATGCTGGTCTGGGTGTTGAGCGTCAGCGAGACATTGTCGGCCAATGCGATGTTGCGCCGTTCGCCCTTGCCGGTCCGATAGTCCGCCGAAAGTTCTTCGAAAGACGGCCATAGCCCCATCGGCGGACGAACGACCACGTATCCGGCGGCCACCGATGCGGCGGCAGCCATCGCGCCCCCGATCAGCGCCCGGCGGCTGAGCCTGTCGCGCGCGTCGCGTTGACTGCGGCGTTCAACATTCACAAGCTCTTGGCTTGCGAGCACGCGCGTCGCCTCGCCGAAACTGCGCCACAGCCTCACGGCATCGCGGAAGGCGGCCTCGTGCTCAGCGCTGCGCTGCCGCCAAAGCGCCAAAGCGGCAGCATCGTCCGACGACGCCGACCCGGAGTGCAGGCGAATAACCCACGCAAGCGCCTGCCGCAGCAGCGGGTCAAGCTCGGAAGGAATATCGTCGCCTGCGGTCAAGGCCAATCGCTCTTTGTTGATTCTCCCGCCGAATGACTTCGGCGTACTCAGAAATACCGCGTCCTCATGCTCTATAGACGATTGACGCAAAGGAAGACTGAATCGAAAATGCAGCCTATCCGCACTTTCAAGCTCTTTGTCGCTATAGAAAGTGCATCTTTCAAAATTTTTCTTGAAGATTCGCGATCCGCGCCGGCATTCAACCGTGCGCGTTGGAAAAATGCCGCTGGAGCATGATCCGGAAAAGTGGAAACCGGTTTTCCCTCGCGACAAACGCGAAGCGTTTGCGCAGGAAGATCATGCTTAAACAAAGAGACGAGATCATGATCCGATTCCGTCCAATCGGATCATGATCTAGACAGCCTGACAAGCACGTCTCTCGCCAAGACGCAAGCTACTCGCTGGCCTTCGCCTTTGGACGCGGCCCGAGACGCCGGAGAACGGTGCGGCCCAGCCGACGGCTGAGATGCTCCATGGCATGCTGCAGGTCGAAATCGACCGTGCGCACATTGATGCCAAACCGATCCGCGATCTCGCGGTGGGGCTGATGATCAAGATGGGCTGCGATAAATACGTCGCGCCGCCGGGCGGGCAATTCTGCGAGAGCCTTCTGAAATTCCGTCAGCTCGATGCGCGATTCCGTCACCATTGCCGGGTCCGGACGGTCGTCGGGGATGACGTCCATGATCGCCGCGATTTCCGAGGCGTTCAACAAGTGCCGATCGCTTTTGCGCCGATCCTTGGCGACATTCAGCGCGGTACGAAACAGATAGTCGACGGGGCTATGAATCGGCACCGCATCGGATACTCGATCGACCCGCAGAAACGCTTCGTGCAGCGCCTCGCGCGCGAAATCCGAGGAGCCAAGGCAACGCGTCAGACGCCTAGCCAAGCCCTCGTAATCAGCTGCGACTGTCTCTCGCAGAGATTTACTATTCGAATCAGACACCTACCAGCCCCGCAACGCCACGCCCTGCGTTTCGCAGATCGTAGTCAGTCCCACTATTTTCCCTATCCACCGAGGATGACACTCGCGTGACGGACATCAGTCACTCGCAAGCTGGTCGGCGATTGCGGCAATCGAACCACAGGTGCGGGAATATTAAGATACCGCGGCCATTCAGCCGGAAGCTTGCAACGGCTGCGCCCCGAGAATCGTTTGATCGCCCCAGCATCGAGTAAGATGTCGCCGGAGCTTGAGGCAACCCTTTATATTAGTCGCCTACAGCGCGTGGATCGAGATCATGAAGCGGATCGGGAGCGGCATGTTGGGCGGCGCCTGCTGGCTCAACACCAGGCCACGCAAGCTCTCGGCGATCGAGCTATCCCGATCAAAGTCGCCTGTCGAACCGTCGAGCTCGGCCCTGTCTATGACTCGCGAGGACGGCGTCACCCATAGTTTGACCGCGACCCGATATTCGCCCCGCCTGGTCCGCCCGCCCTTCTTGAGCGCCTTCTGAATGTCCGATTGCAGGAGGCTGATATATTCTCCCAGATTGCGATCGGGAGCGTCGGTCGTACCGCGAACGCGTAACGTTCCAAGCGTTATGTCCGCGGAGACTGGGGGATGGATGCGCGGCTCGTCCGGATCCGGCACGGACGCCGGCGCGAGCGTCACGGCATTGGATCGGCTATAGCGAACCCTCAGGTCAGTATCGGCCAGGAGCATCAGCAGCGCGGCCTGCGGCGTAAACTCGCCGTTGACCGACAGCGAACGGAAGCCGGCTGCCGAGGTCGTTTCGAACATCACCTGGACGCCGGCCTGCTGGCTGTACGCCTGCAGCGCGTCGATCAGTGGCTGCGCCGGGATATTGAACGTCATGAGCCCGACCGGCGGCGTCCGCTCGTTTCCAGATGCGACGGTAACCCCGACCAGAATGACAAGTACCGCCACGACCTTCGCCAAGGTCCAGGCGCCGAGGCGGGGTAAGTTCATCCTCTGCCGGACTTGCGCCCGGGACGAAGCGATTTGGCCAATACTTAGCATCACTGACAACTGAGCCGTCTCGCCGGCTACTTCCTCGCAAGGGCCTTCGATTTCGCGCAAGCAGATCCCGGAGGTCGCGCCATCCCTCGGTCCTCACATCGTACCTTCCTATGTCAACCATATGACAGATTGCCTGACGGCGTCACCTGCCCGACCTTGGCACATCAGCCGATACCGCCGCGGCCGAACGAGCGCGCGCCTCGAGACGATGACGCGGGAAGCAGCTCGGATAGGTTTCGCGAGCCGGCCGAGCTCAGCGGGTAAGGTCACAGAGGATTTACCGTCAGTTTCGAACGCGTGCTTTTGAAAGCGCGCCCCACTTTCCCATCTGCAATGTATGGGAGCTGCGAAGCGCTCCGGCATATCGAACAGATCGAAAGTTGCCTCGCAAAGCAGGCGTCGGCGCAAAGCCGCGCACTTGCACACGATGGTGAGGATCGAAGTATGACACAGATCGCGGTGGCCTACACCAACTCCACAGTCGAAACTGAAGCGGTGCCGGTGGTTGCGCCCCGCCGGCACGCCATCCATCAAGTGCTGCTGCCGTTTTCGGTCGCCTACTTGATCGGCGCCTTCGTCACCGATCTCGCCTATTGGCGAACTGCGCTGGTGATGTGGGAAAGATTTTCGGTCTGGCTGATTGCGGCCGGATTGGTGATCGCGGCGCTTGCGGCCATCGCCGCCGTGATCGATCTCCTGATCGACAGGCAGAGGCCGGCCTGGTTTCGTGCACTCACCTATGTCGTCGCGATCGTGCTCTCGATCGTGAATGTCCTCGTTCACAGCCGCGATGGTTACACCGCTGTCGTGCCGACCGGCCTCGCGCTCTCGGGACTCGTCACGATCCTCCTGCTGTCGCTGGCGGTGGGAGGCTGGGGCTTGACCTATGGCGATCGCGCAGGAGCAGTCGAATGACCAGCTTGCTCAATCTTGCCCGTGCGACGAACCTGCCGCGCTTTGCCACCGTGGCTGTCGCCGCTGCTGCCTTGAGTCTTGCGGGCTGTGACGACAGCGGCGGGAATCCCGCAAGGCAGATCGGCGCCCATCCGTACTTGCCGGAGGTGCAGCAATATCTGCTGCCGCCGATCAGGATTGCGCGGCCAGCTCCGTGGGGTGACGAAACGCCGAAGGTGGCGGAAGGGTTGCAGGTCCGTGCATTGGCCACGGGGTTCCAACATCCGCGATCGCTTTACGTGCTGCCGAACGGCGACGTGCTGGTGGTCGAAAGCAACGGCCCGAAGGCCCCGGTCTTCCGGCCCAAGGATCTCGTCACCGGCTGGGTGCAATGGTTCGCCGGCGCCAAGGCTGAGGATGCAAATCGCATCACGCTGCTGCGCGACACCAATGGCGACGGCATTCCCGATCTCCGCACCGTGTTTCTCGACCACCTCAACTCACCGTTTGGCGTCGCTCTGGTCGGCCACGATCTCTACGTCGCGAACACCGATGCGATCGTGCGATATCCGTACGAGGATGGACAAACCAGCATCACTGCATCAGGCACCAAGCTGACCGATCTTCCCGGCGGGCCTATCGACCATCACTGGACCAAGACCTTGCTCGCGAGCCCCGACGGCGCAAAGCTCTATGTCGGTGTCGGCTCGAACAGCAACATCACCGAGAACGGCATCCAGGCCGAGTACGAGAGAGCCGCGATCTGGGAGATCGACCGCGCGAGCGGCGCCCATCGCATCTTCGCCAGCGGCGTGCGCAATCCCACCGGGCTGCAGTGGGAGCCCGAGACCGGCAAGCTCTGGGCCATCGCCAACGAACGCGATGAGATCGGTCCCGATCTCGTGCCGGACTATTTGACCTCGGTGCAGGATGGCGGCTTTTATGGCTGGCCTTACAGCTACTACGGCCAGCATCTCGATCCGCGCGTCGAGCCGCAACGCCCCGATCTCGTGGCCAAGGCGATCGTGCCGGACTATGCCCTGAGTTCGCATGTGGCACCGCTCGGCCTCGCCATGTACACAGGCAACAACCTTCCAGCGCAATATCATGGAGGTGCATTCGTCGCCGAGCATGGTAGCTGGGACCGAACCCCGCTCAACGGCTACAAGGTGGTGTTCGTGCCGTTTAGCGGCGGCAAGCCATCCGGTCCGGCGCAGGACGTCGTCACGGGATTCCTCAGTGCGGACGACCACGCGCGCGGCAGGCCGGTTGGCCTCGCGATCGATCGGGCGGGTGCACTGCTGATCGCCGACGATGTCGGAAACACGGTGTGGCGGGTGTCCGCCACGAGCCCAGCGGCCCAAACCAAGTCGGACACATAAGCGCTAGAGGAGCCCAAGGAGCAAGGCAGAGCCGGGCGTCGTTCGCGACGTCCGGCTCTGCATCATCGGAATGGCGCGCGGCCCGCGAGCAATGGCAAGAGCGAGATCGCACGCATTTGCGAATTCGCACGGCGCCTCCCCTCCTCGACCAACCTGCGCTTCACAAATAACCGCGGCGTGAACTCGCTTGCCTGCGAGCACAGCAAGCTCACCGATTTGTAAGCAGCATCCTCTCAATCGGACGTGAACTCATTAAACGCCTGTTTAGTGGCTCCGCCGACCACGCCTGGCCTACGTTCAGCTTGCAGCTAACTCGAAGCGAGAGCGTGATCGCCATGAACAGCTCAGTGCACGTTACCGGCCCCGACCGGCTTCGACCTCGGCACGACACAAACTCCGGGCTTCGACCGAAGTGATCTGAAATGTGCGTTTCAGCAAAAACCGTCGCTCTCGAAAGACCGATGCAACGCCTGCCGCTAATGATCGTACTGCCTCGACATAGCGCGGGCCTCGACCAGCACTCGACGCAAAGCGTCGGGCGCAGATAGGAACCTTTACGATGGAACAATACTCTCTATTGGACGCAGAACAGGAACAGCAATTTGCACGCCGTTGGCATGAACTCGGCGATCAGGCCGCGCTGCATGCACTCGTCAAAAGTCATCTCAGGCTTGCAGCCAAGGTAGCGCGGCATTATCGCGGATATGGTCTCCCGCTCGCCGATATCATCGCCGAAGCCAATGTCGGTCTGGTCGTTGCCGCACAACGCTTCGAGCCGGACCGTGGCTCGCGGTTTTCGACATACGCATTATGGTGGATCAAGGCGAGCATTCACGAATATATCCTGCGCTCCTGGTCGCTCGTCAAGATCGGCACCACCGCCGCTCAGAAGAAGCTGTTCTTCCGCCTCAGGAGCGAAATCAGGAAAGTCTCGAACAACCAGACCTCGCTCACGCCGGAAATTGCCAATGTGGTCGCCGAGCACCTGGGCGTTACCGCTGCCGACGTGATCGAGATGGACGGCCGGCTGCGCGGCGATTTTTCCCTGAACAAGCCGATGGACGACGATGGACAAACGGCGGAATGGGAAACGATGCTGGTCGATAATTCCCCTGACGCCGAAGTGATACTGGCGGAGCGGGACGAGACGACCCAGCAGACGACCGCACTCTCAGCCGCGCTCAAGGTGCTGACACCGCGGGAGCGACAGGTCTTCGAGGCGCGGCGCCTCACCGACAACCCGCCCACGCTGGCAGAACTCGCGAGCCGGATGGACATTTCGCCCGAGCGCGTGCGGCAGATCGAGAACCACGCCTTTGAAAAAGTGAAGCGCGCAGCGGTCGGCTATCTGAGGACCGATCGATTGACGCCTGATGGCGCGACGAGCGTGCCGCCGCCCACGCAACGTGACCGCCCGCAGAGGAACGAGTCGGGTCATGAACGGGTACGCGCGGAATACGAAATGCAGATTTAGAGCATGATCCGGAAAAGTGGATACCGGTTTTCCGAAAAGACCATGCTCAATGCCCTAGAGGCGGACTGAGGATCTCACCTCATTGTCCCCTGCAAGACACGGAGGCTGCGACATGCTCGCGATGATGAAGCGCTTGTCGATCGGTGCCGGTTTGATCCTCTCACTCAACGCACCTTTCTTCGCTCAAGCATTTGCCGCTCCGGCTTCACAGGGCATCTCGACCGCCGGCCCCGCCACGCCCGAATTTCGCCCCGGCGATCTTGTCCGCCTGCGCTCAGGCGGGTCATTGATGACGGTCGACACGGTCAAGGACGATCAGGTCGACTGCTTCTGGACCGACGGCAGCGGCCAGACCAACAACGCGACCTTCCCCGTCCAGGTCCTCCGAAAATTCTGATGCCAAACAGACATCGTGGGGCGGATTAGGCCGTGTACCCACAAACCCTGCGGCGTGATGCGACGAACGCAATGTCCGCTTTGCCCCTATAGCGGCCGAGTTCGTGCGGCAGCGCAATATGTCGCGATGGGCCAAAACCCGAAATGGCTCGGTCCTATTTCATCTCGCCCATCGGCGACAATGAAGGATTATTCTTGTCGCCGCTGGTGAAGCGGCCGCTCAGCGGCCCGAGCGATGGATCAATTCCGCCACGTTCGGCAGTATCCTCATCACGACCGCATCGAGTCCGGCTGAGTTTGGATGAAATCCGCTCCTTCGCACATTGGGCTGCGAGTCGTTCCCGCGCACTGTCAAACTTCGGATAGAACAACATACCGTGTTCGCTGGCGAACTGGAGAATATCGCGACGAACGCCTTGCTATTTCCTCGCCTAGGCAGGCGCGAGCCCGCGCTCCAAAGCGCAGCCCGATGAGAGGCTTCGCGGAAGCAACCAGAATCGTTCCGCGGAAAGGCTCTGGACTGTTTCGTCGCTTCGCCCCTCGCAATGACGAGTGGAGAGCGTGCCTCGGGCTATTTCGGCCTCCTGTCAAGCTGCTGCGAATTCGAGTGGCATGCCCTTTTCGATTCGAGTCAGGCGATTTGCCAGACCGAACGTGCGGAAGACATCGGCGAGTTGTTCCTGGCTCTCCCGCAAGTGGCCCCAACCTTCGTTGTGAACCGAGACCAGTCTCGAATTCGGAAACGCGTGCGCGGCTTCCAAAGCATCCTCGCTACCCATTGTCATGCGGAAACGCCCTCGCGGCTCCGCGGCACCGGTGTACAGCACGACAACCTTTGGAGAGAAGCGGCGCGCAACGTCCGCGGTGCCATCGAACCAGAGAGTATCGCCGGTGATGTAGATGAGATCACCCGGCTCATTAACCCCGAGGGCAAATCCAACCACGTCGCCAGCGTCGACCCCGATCGGTCCATGGCGTGCCGGTGTCGCCGTCACGAACAGCTTCGTGCTGCGACCCACCTCGAGCGAGCGCGTCTCGAACGGCCTCAGGCCGACGACACTTCCGCCGAGACGCTGCGCCCCCGACTTTGTCGTGTAGGTCACACCGATGCTGGGCAGAAGAGCGCGGCCAGAGTTGTCGAGATTGTCGAAATGATGGTCGTGGCTCAGCAACACGGCGTCGAGCCTGCCAATCTGCTCGATCGAAAGGGCAGGCCCTTCGGTCTTAAGGTGCTTCACAGGGCTATGTGGTCCCTGATACTGCCCGGGCGGGTCAAACGTCGGATCCGTCAGCAGGCGAATGTCGTCAATCTGAATGAGGACAGTCGGGCCGCCGATCAAGGTCAGCGTCATATTCGAGGCAGTCATGGCCACTCCTGGTCGATCGCGCTGTCCGGCCGAATGTCACACGCGGCGGTAACCTTCGGCCAAGCCGTGCACTCCATCAGGCCGACGGCCCCGAAAGACCGGTCTTCTGCACAGGGCCACGATCGAGGTACGGGGTCTTGTCGCGCGTCTTCAGCGCCCAATTCGCGATCTCGTCCTTACGGGCAAACCAGACGGCCGGCTTGCTCTTTGCGTATGTGAAAAAGCGATCAAGGGCGCGCACGCGATTGGCGTGACCGGAGAGGCGGTCATGGACCGCCATCACCATCATCCGACGGCGACTGGCCCCTTCCTCATAAAGCTGATCGAATTCGTCCTTGAGCGACTGCTCATAGGCAGCCGGGTTATAGCCCTCGAATGGGTAAGACACGATGTCGTTCAAATGGAAAGTGTAAGGCACTGTGACGAAATCGCCGCCCCTGACTGGCAGAATGAACGGCTCGTCCATACTGGCTTCGTCCAAATAGTAGGTGAAACCGAGCTCTTTTAGGATATCGAGTGTGTGCGGGCTGTTGCGTACCCAATAGGCGCTCCATCCCTTCGGCGTTTGGCCGGTCGCGCGCTCGATGCTGTTCATGTTGTCGATGATGAACTGCCGCTCATCAGCCGGGCTCAGATCATAGCTCGCCGACCAGGTGCGGCCGTGGGCGGCCGCTTCGTGTCCGCGACGCACGACCTCTTGTGCCAAAGCGGGATCCTTGTCGACCGCTTGCCCGATCATGAAGGCGGTGACCTTGATGCCGTGCTTGTCGAACAGGTTGAGCAAACGCGGCGTGCCCTCGTAGACGCCGTACTGGAACACGCCGTTAGTCGGCATGTCCGGCAAGCCGTCCTTGATCGGTTCGGGGATCACGCCAGGAGCGCCGGAGAGGGGCTGACCGCCGCCTTCGTACATTAAGGAAATGCTGATCGCGAGACGCGCGCCATTGGGCCAGAGCGAGGAATTGTCTGTCATTGTCGCCTCCTTTCCTTCGACCGTTACATTCAGCGTCATTGCAGCAGCCGAGGCACCGGTGGAGGTCAGAAATTCGCGGCGGTTCATGATGGGCCCTCCAAATCCCGGATCAGAAGTGCTGACGCGTCGCAAGTCATTACGCCTACGGATCGTCGAGGCCCACCAGGGCGTTGATGGAGTCGGCGAACTGCTTCTGGCTCTATCAGCCGTGGCTACCGTGAATAATTTGGCTCATGCAAACATTCGGAGTAGTCTAAAAAAATGACTTTCATAAATACGAGATCTGTATGAATGATCGCTTCACCTCAATGCGGCTGTTCGTGCGGGTCGCACGGAGCGGCGGTTTCTCCGTGGCAGCGCGCGAGATCGGGATTACGCAGCCGACCGCGTCCAGGATCGTGGCGGCGCTGGAGAAGCAAATCGGCGTCGCATTGTTGCTGCGCAGCACGCGGGCTGTGACGCTCACGGAAGCCGGCGCGGATTATCTCGCTCGGTGCGAGGCGATCCTCGCAGCGCTCGATGAAGCCGATCATGCTGCACGGGGCACCGGTGAGTTGCGCGGCACCCTGAGAGTGGCGGCGTCTCCGTCCTTCGCTTCTCGTACGATCATGCCAAAGCTCGCCAAGTTTAGCGATCGGCATCCGAAGCTGCGCATGGAATTTTCGCTCGACGATGCTCGGCACAACCTCATCGAAGATTCCGTGGACGTGGCCGTCAGGATAGGCTCCCTCGATGACAGCACCGCTGTGGCGCGCAAGATTGGCACTCTTCACCGGGCTCTCGTCGCCGCCCCGTCGTACCTGGCGCGAGCCGGTGCTCCTTCCGTGCCGGCTGAGATCACCAAGCACACGCTCATTGTGGGACCTGCGGGTGGGTCTTCAGAGGCATGGTCGTTTCGTAAAGCCAGAAAGGCTGTTTCAGTTCGCATCCAAGGACGATTTGTTATCAGCGCGACGGAAACAGCGTCTGCCGCTGCAGTTGCAGGCTTGGGTATCTGTTCGACCAGCCAGGGAAGCGTTCGGGCTGAGCTGCGGTCGGGGGCACTCGTCAGGATCTTGCCAGACTGGGAAGTTGGTTCGGCCGACATCAACGTGATTTTGCCGGCTGGCCGCGCCGCCAAGGCGTCAGCTCGTGCCTTCGCCGAGTTTATCGCGGAGCGAGTTCATGAAATGGAGCGGGACTTTCCCTGGGAAGGAAATTGAAATCGCCGGTATCCGTGACCTCGGGTCACTCGTGAGGAACCTCGACTCCTTTGCGTGATTTTTCTGCGGCCACCATGTCCGTTGTGGGTCATTTTCGACGGATTCAACAGGGGTTGTCGGCAGGTTAATGACGCCGACTGGATCAGAGAGCTTGCCATGAAGAAGGGCGCGTGGGCCAACATCCCGCCGAAAAGCAATCGCAGCGATCCGATCTGCTTCAGCCCCTATCTCTACCGCGCTCGCAACCGGGTCGAGCGGTTCTTCAACAGGATCAAACAATGTCGTCGGGTGGCGACGCGTTACGACAGGCTCGCTGCCAACTCCTTGCCTTCGTTCAACTCGCGTCGATCAGGCTATGGCTGCGCCTTAATGAGTCCGCGTCCTTGCGCCCCACGCTCCGCTATATCTCGAGGACGAAGGCGAGAAACGTAATCCGCCATTCGCTTTCGACCAAACCGGCCGGATTATTTCGAGCTTCACTGTGGAAATCGGCCGGCGCCTATTCCGCAGGACAGGTCGCCGCCCGGGCCTGCGGCCGATCCAGGCGCAGGCTCCACAGCGCCAGGACAAGACCGGCCGAGGTGATCGCCGCCGCAACCAGCGGCAGTGCGGTGAGACCGAGTCCATAATCGATGGTGATCCCGCCGGCCCAGGCGCCGAATGCATTGCCGAGATTGAAGGCGGCGATGTTGAGGCTCGAGGCGAGCGTCCGTCCGGCTTCGCCTGCCGTTTCGAGCACCCGGAGCTGCAGCGGCGCTACGGTCGCGAACGCCGCGATGCCGAGCAGTCCGACCAGCACGATGGTCAGCACCTTCAGCGGAAGCACAGCGGTCATTGCGACCAGGACGACCGCGAGCGCGGCCAGCGTTCCGATCAGCGCGCGCGGCAGGCCTCGATCGGCCAGCCGTCCGCCGGCGACGTTGCCGATCGACAGCCCGAGCCC
This sequence comes from Bradyrhizobium sp. Crot121, assembly GCF_059512385.1. Classification (NCBI taxonomy): domain Bacteria; kingdom Pseudomonadati; phylum Pseudomonadota; class Alphaproteobacteria; order Hyphomicrobiales; family Nitrobacteraceae; genus Bradyrhizobium; species Bradyrhizobium sp. Crot121. Next base: position 91,080 of record NZ_JCAMOR010000018.1, read on the forward strand.
GAACACCAGGAGGATCGGCGACACGGCAGCATCGGAAAATCCGGTGACGCGTGTGAGGATCGGCTGGATGTAGGTGAAGACCGTGAACACCCCGGCATAGCCGAGCACCGTCATGGCGAGGCAGAGCTGGACCTGCGGACGAAGCATCACCGCCAGTTCATCTCGGACCTTCACCGCATTGCCGTCCTCGCCCACACTGCCCGGCACGAACAATGCCACGACGGCAAAGGCCCCGACGCCGATCGCGGTGACCGCCCAGAACGCCGCGCGCCATCCGAGCGATAGCCCGATCCAGGCGCCGAACGGCACGCCGAGAATGGTCGCCACCGTGAGGCCGACGAACATCGTCGCGATCGCGGAAGCGCGCTTGTCCTCGGCGACGAGGCTTGTCGCGACCACCGAGCCGACGCCGAAAAACGTGCCGTGTGCCAATGAGGTCAGCACCCGAGCAGCCATCAGCAGCCCATAGCTCGGCGCCAGCGCACAGGCGGCATTGCCGAGTGTGAAAATGGCCATCAGCGCCAGCAGCACGGCCTTGCGCGGCATCCGCCGCGTCGCCAGCGTCAGGATCGGCGCGCCGACGAACACGCCCAGCGCGTAGCCGGAGATGAGCAGGCCCGCGGCCGATACCGACACCTGCATGTCGGCAGCGACCTGCAGCAGAAGACCCATGATGACGAATTCAGTGGTACCGATGCCGAAGGCACCGGCGGTGAGCGCGAGGACAGCGATGGGCAAGGACGTGGCTCCGGACTGGAAGGACGGCAAGTCCGGAAATAGCGCTGTGAGGTTGCAGGAATTAGAGGGCGACAAGTCCAATCATTTGTGACACCAGTTCAACATGGTCCGATCAGACACCAACCGCTCCGGCGAAATGGAAGTGTTCGTCCGCGTCGTCGATCGCGCCGGCTTTACTGCCGCAGCGCGGAGCCTGCGGCTCACGCCCTCGGGCGTCAGCAAGCTGGTGTCGCGGATGGAGGCACGCCTCGGCGCCAGGCTCATCAACCGCTCCACGCGCAAGCTGCAGCTCACGCCGGAAGGTGAAGCCTTCTATCAACGTGCGGTCCGCATCCTCGCCGAGATCCAGGAAGCCGAACATGAAGCCGCCGCCGGCGCGACGCCGCGAGGCCATCTCACCGTCAACAGCAACATCCCGTTCGGCTCATTGCATATCCTTCCGCTGGTACCGCGCTTCCTTGCCGAGCATCCCGGGATCACGCTCGATATCGTCCTTACCGACACCGTGATCGACCTGATGCAGGAGCGCGCTGATATCGCGATCCGGGCCGGCCCGCTGCAGGTGTCGCGGCTGATCGCGCGCAAGCTCGCGACCAGCCGCATGGTCGTCGTGGCCTCGCCGGACTACCTCGCCAAACATGGCACGCCCAAGACGCCGACCGAGCTCGCCAACCACCGCGGCATCGGCTGGACCTTTCCGCGCACGATCCGCGGCTGGCCATTCCGCAAGGGAGAGCGGATCGAAGAGGTGCTGCCGCCGCCGATGGTCCGTGCCAGCGACGGCGAAGCCGTGCGCCGGCTCGTTTTGGGCGGCGCCGGGCTGGCGCGCCTTGCTTTGTTCCACATCGGTCCGGACATCGAGGCCGGACGATTGGTTCCGGTGCTTCAAACTCTCAATCCCGGCGACCGCGAAGATATTCACGCGGTCTATGTGGGCCATGCCGGCCCCCTTCCCGCCCGCGTGCGCGCCTTCATCGATTTCCTGTCGCGCCACATCCGGCTCAGCGACCCCGCGCTCAAGCGAACGGCCGACGGCAAGTGGAAGCTGGTGAGGAAATCGTAAGGGGGCGGGTTAGCGTCCCACGCTGCGCGATAATCAACGAGCGCGGGAGAAGCGTAGTCCTGCCGTTCGCTCGTACGAATACGCCGTGGTTATTCCGGGGCGCGCGCAGCGCGAGCTATGATGTGCGATTGCACATCAGAGAATCCATCTGGCCACAGGCGCGAGCGGCGAATTGGATTTTCCGGGCTCATCGCTTCGCGATGCCCCGGAATGACGGCTCCGTCATTGCAAGCGTAAGCGAATCATCCGCTGATTTACCAACCTCAGAGAACCCCGACCACCCCGCCGCTCCGCCATCAGCGCTGGCCCCCGCCTTGCTCAAGGACATGCCAAACGCATTGCCGGCGAAAGAGGCGTATCATGGCGGGACAGACATCTTCGGGCGTGGGCCGGTTTGAGGCACTTGATGCAATGCGCGGTATCTGCGCGCTGCTCGTGGTGCTCTTCCACATCCCTATTTACCATGCGCTGAAGGGCACCCAGCCGTTCGTGAACCTGCAATTCTGCGTCGACATGTTCTTTGCCCTGTCCGGCTTCGTGCTCTGTCACGCCTATGGCCAGCGCCTTCAGCATGCCGGCGATGGCGTCCGCTTCATGGCGATGCGGTTCGCGCGGCTCTGGCCGCTGCATATGGTGATGCTGGCGCTGTTCGTAATGATCGAAGTGAGCAAGATCATCTTCATGCGCACCGACGGTTCGTTCTCGCTGGATTCGGTACCGTTCGGCGCCGGGCACACGCTCTATGAAGCCGTCACCAATATCCTGTTCCTGCAGTCCTTCAACCTGCATGGCGGCCTGACCTGGAACGGCCCCGCCTGGAGCGCGGCGGTCGAGTTCTACGTCTCGATGCTGTTCGCGGTCATCGTCGTGCTGTTCCCGCGCCGGCGGCGCGAGATCTTCCTCGGCCTCTGTCTTGCGGCCGGAATGCATCTCTACGAACGTTCGCCAGGCACGCTGTTCGTTTCCAGCGATTGGGGCATGCTGCGCGCGATGTTCTCCTTCTTCGCGGGATGCCTGGTCTACGACCTGCGCCTCTATTCCAACGGCCGGCTCGACATGCCGAACATATTGGAGGTCTCGTGCGCGGTGCTGGTTGCCGTGTTCGTGTTGGTTACTCCATCCGGCGGACCACAATATCTGTTTCCACTGCTCGCCGCGGTCGTGATCTGCGTGTTCTCGTTCGACCAGGGCAAGATCTCGGCGGTGCTGCGCTCGCCTGCGCTGCAGAAGCTCGGGCTGTGGTCCTATTCGATCTACATGATCCACACCTTCATCTTCCAGATCATGCGCAGCGCCGCCTCCTTCCTCGGCCACAAGCTCCACCTCGAACTGGTGGCTTGGCACAATGACGACAAGCTGGTGGTCCTGGGAACGCCAGCGCAGGCGCTGGTGGCCGCGCTGGTTCTTTCCGTGGTCCTCGTCGTCCCCGTCGCTGCGCTCTCCTATCGCTGGATCGAGAAGCCCGCGATGGACATGGCCCGACACGCGCTCTCCGGGACGGCGCGCGCGGAAGCGCCGCTCGGCTTCGGCGCGGCAATATGGCGGCTGTTCAGTGCCGGCGTGATCCGCGCGGCGGCCGGCTTCCGCGCCGTTCGGCTGCGGCTGCCGTAGAGCTAGCGCACGTCTGGCCGCGGATCGGAAACGAAGTTGTCGCGATTGGGCATCTTGATAGCGGCGAGCGTCTTCGCGTCGAGCACGGCGTCCGGCGGAACGAGGCCGTTGAGATTGAGGATGTAGGCGGAGACCGCGTAGACATCCTCATCGCTCAGCGACTGCGGCGCGTTCTGCGGCATGGCGCGGCGGATATAGTCGAACAGTGTCGGAGCATAGGGCCAGTAGCTGCCGACGGTGCGCACCGGCTTTGCGCCCGCAAGCGTGCCCTGGCCGCCGACCAGGCGATCGCCGACACCGCCCTGCCCGTCGGCGCCGTGGCAGGCGGCGCATTGTTCGCTGAAGACCACGCGGCCGCGCTCGACGTTGCCGCTGCCGGGCGGCAGGTTCGATCCATCATGGCCGATGTCGATGTCCCAGCCCTTGATTTCCGCCGGCGTCGCCGCGCGTCCGATATGGAAAGACTCCTCGGCCTGCGCGGCAGCAGCGAGCCCGGCGATCACGGCGGCCAGCAGGGCGACATGCGATCTAAGCCAGCGCATTGCTCACCTCCCCATTCGCGCTGATGCGCCACGGCCAGATCGCGTTGTTGTGGTAGTAATGATTGACGCCGCGAACCGCGAGCAGTTCGGCAAGTGTCGGCTGCACATAATCAGTCTCGTCGATCGCGCGGCTCTGGATTACGGCGGGATTGCCGTCCCACTGCCATGGCAGGCGGAAGCGGGTGAGCGCGCGGGTCAGGACCGGTTCCTGAAGTCTGGCGACCTGCCAGCTCTTGCCGTGGTCGACGGAGACTTCGACGCGCTTGATTTTGCCGTGCCCGCTCCAGGCGATGCCGGATATCTCGTGGAAGCCGGTGTCATTCAGTTTCTGTCCGCCCGAGGGACGCAGGATGATCGACTTCGCTTCCATGTAGAAGGTGAACTCGCGCGCAGTGCCGTCGGGCATCAGGTCGGTATATTTGGAGGTCTCCTCGCGCGAATAAACCGGCTCGGCCACCGCCTTCAGCCGCCGCAGCCATTTGATGTTCATGTTTCCCTCGAAGCCCGGCAGCAAGAGGCGCAACGGATAGCCCTGCTGAGGGCGCAGCCGCTCGCCGTTCTGGCTGTAGACCAGCATGGCGTCGTCGAGGCATTTCTCGATCGGGATCGAGCGCGTCATCGCCGCCGCATCCGCACCTTCGGCCACGATCCACTTCGCTTCCTTCTGCAGGCCGGCTTCGTCAAGGACGTCCTTCAGCATCACGCCGGTCCACTCGGCGCAGCTCACGAGGCCGACGAGATCGGATGCGGTCTTGCCATAGGGCTTGGTGTAGACGGGATTGCCGGAGCACTCGATGAAATGGATCCGCGATTGCGACGGAAAGCGGCGGATGTCGTCCATCGTGAAGATCAGCGGGCGATCGACGAGCCCATGCAGCATCAGCCTGTGCTGCGCCGGATCGATCGTCGGGACGCCGCCGTGATGACGTTCGTAGAACAGCCCGTTCGGCGTGATGATGCCGTCGAGTTCCTGCAGCGGCGTACGGCCGGAGGCCGAGATATATTGCGGCAGCGTCTTGGAGATATTCTTGACGACGCCCTTCTCATAGACCGACGGCGTGCCATAGGGCTGATCGCCCATCGGTGCGCCCGGCGCCTTCATCCATTCGGGAATGTTGGGCGGAAGGTTGCTGGTGTCCGCGGTGCCTGGTGTCGCGCCGAGGGCGGCCCCGCCCGCGACCGCCGCACCTGTTTGCAGAAAATGCCGGCGGGATGGTCGTCGTTCGCTGTTGGCGATTGTTTGCTCGCTCACGACGCGCTCCCTTGCCGCTCTCGTTGATCGATCTCACGCTAGCACCGAACGCCAGGAATACGCCTTCACATCTGCAAAATCGCGTGAGGCGTCATGGGGGAATTTGCTTCGGGCCGAATCGTTCCGCCGCGTCAGCGCTGATCGCCCGCGCGCAGACGACTATGCGTCCGGCCATAGGCGGCATAGATCACAAGGCCGATCACGAGCCACACCGCGAGCCGGATCCAGGTGTCCATCGGCAGGCTGAGCATCAGGAAGATCGAGGTTGCGGCCGCGGCCGGGCCCACCAGCCAGATCGCCGGCGCCCGGAACGGACGCGGCAGGTCGGGATCGACGACGCGCAGCACCATGGTGCCGATCGAGACCACGGCAAACGCGAACAGCGTGCCGATGCTGACGAGTTCGCCGACCAGCCCGATCGGCAGCAACCCGCCGAGAAGGGCAACGACGATGCCGGAACCGATGGTGGCGACATGAGGCGTCCTGAAACGCGGATGGATGTTTGCGATCGCCGGCGGCAGCAATCCATCATAGGCCATGGCGCGGAAGATCCGGGGCTGCGCCAGCAGCATCACCAGTATCACCGACGTCAGGCCGAACAGGATGCCGAGCTTGATGACCGGCGACAGCCAGCCGACGCCGGCCGCATCGATCCCGACCGCGATCGGGTCGGGAACGTTCAGCCGGTCAAAGGGGACGATCCCGGTCAGCACGAAGCCGACGGCGACATAGACCGCCGCGCAGATCACGAGCGAGCCGAGAATGCCGATCGGCATGTCGCGCTCCGGCGACTTCGCCTCCTGCGCTGCGGTCGAGACCGCGTCGAAACCGATATAGGCAAAAAACACCACGGCCGCGCCGCGGAACACGCCGGACCAGCCGAAGATGCCGACGCCCGCATTCGGCGGAATGAAGGCCCCTTCGGGATTGCTCGCGGTGACCCAATTGGCGGTCGAGAACGAGGAGATCGTGCAGGCGATGAAGAGCAGAATGACGATCAGCTTCACCGCGACGATGAAATTGTTGAACCGCGCCGACTCCCTGATCCCTGCAACCAGCAGCGCCGTGATGAAGACGATGACGACCATCGCCGGCACGTTGAAGATCGCGCCCGTCGACGACCATGCGTGCGTGGTCGCGTCATAGCTCAGCGGCGCAGACGCGAGCTCCGGCGGGATCGTAAGGCCAAAATCCCTGGCGAAGCTGACGGCATAGCCGGACCACCCGATCGAGACCGCGATAGCACCGACGGCATATTCCAGGATCAGGTCCCAGCCGATGATCCAGGCCACGAATTCGCCGAGCGTCGCATAGGCAAAGGTGTAGGCGCTGCCGCAGACCGGGACGGTCGATGACATCTCCGCATAGCAGAGGCCCGCGAAAGCGCAGGCGACCGCGCCGAACGCGAACGAAAGCGTCACCGCAGGTCCTGCATTTGCCGCCGCGGCGTGTCCGGTCAGGACGAAGATGCCCGCGCCGATGACGGCGCCGATCCCGAGCGCGACGAGATTGAGCGCCGACAGCGTGCGCCGCAGCGGCGAGGCCCGCGCGTCTCCTTCTACGCCTGCCGCCTCCTGCAGCAGGTCGGCTGTCGATTTCCTGGCCCAGATGTCTGCCAAGAACCGCCTCCTCGCAACTTCGACCCCGGCGGCCGGTCGTACAGGCTAGCATGGTCTCGATAGGCTACGCCGCTCACGCATTCGACACCACGGGCAACTTCTCGATCATCCGTATCCCGGGACGGCGTCGCCAATGGATCTCCGACGGCTGAACCGCAAGCTGAAGCTTTGGCCAGCGGGTGAACAGCGCCTTGAGTGCGCAGATCGCCTCGATCCGCGCGAGCTGGTGACCGAGGCAGAAATGGATGCCCGTGCCGAAGGAGATGTGGCGGTTCGGACGCCGCTCGAGATCCATTTGCTCGGTTTGCACGTGCGATGCGGGATCGAAATTGGCCGCCACGATCATGGCCATCACGCGATCGTTCTTCTTCAGGGCGACACCGCCGAGCTCGACATCGTGTCGCACATAGCGCGGCTTCGAGAATTGCACCGGCGAGACGAAGCGCAGGAATTCCTCGATCGCGAGGGCGGCGCGGTTCCAGTCGGCCTCCAGCCAGTCACGCGTTTCGGGGTTCTTCAACAGTTCGAAGACGGATCCGCTGATCAGATGCGTGGTGGTTTCGGAACCCGCTCCGAGCAGCAGCATCACCATCGACACCATTTCGTCCGGCGTGATGCGGCCGCCTTCCCTTTCGACCTGCACCAGTTCGGCAATGAGCCCCTCGCCGCCCTCCTTGCGCGCAGCCTGTAGCCGCTCCTCCAGATAGCGTCGGATCTTCCCCAAGGTGAACAGCATGCGCAGGAAGCCGAAGGCGCTGGTAATCTGCCCCATCGCATTCGCCCAGCCGATGAATTTCGGCCGATCGGCCGCCGGTAGGCCGAGCAGCTCGCAGATGACGGAGAGCGGCAGGATGCGCGCATAGCGCTGCACCAGATCGGCGGGGCTGCCCGATGCGAACAGTTGGTCCGCAAGGCCGTCCGCGATCACCCGGATGTGCGGCTCCATCCCGAGCACGGAGCGACGGCGGAAGGCCTCATCGACGATGCCGCGCAACCGGCTGTGATCCGGCTCGTCCTTCGTCAACATGCTGTTGGCGATCGTCGCGATGGATTTCGGCATCCACCACTGCAGTCCTGCGAGCGCCCCGTCCTCCTTGCGCAGCGTGAAGGTGGAGGAATCCTTCAGCATCTGTGCGGTGGTCTCATAGGTCGTGGTGACCCAGACCTTGCCCACGATCGGAAATCGCGTGGCGACCACAGGCGCTCGGGCTCGCAGCGCCGCAACGGCGGTCGCCGGATCGCGGAAAAATTGTTCGCTGGTAAAGTCGATACGCGGTGCCATCGGCCCCCCTCCACCCTGCCCCGATCAAAGTGGTGCGGCGCGCATGGTTGACGGTATCGCGCTCTGCTGAAGTGGTAAATCGATCGTTAACCGGAGCCACGAACCGAGTTCCACCGAGAAAACCCTGATTTTCCCGTACAACTTGGCTCCCTCGCTATCGCCCAGAGGTAAATCCTCACTCAGATGATGTGGATTTAGCAAATTCGGAACGGCGTCGGTTTAACCCTTTGTGCAGCCCCGCTTCCCATAGTGAGAGCCCACCTCAATCTCACAATATCCCGGGTCCGGAACTGTGACATCCTTTGGACGTGTGATTTCGGTGCGCGGCTCGCAAGCCCGCGTCGGACTCCTGGCAACCAGCCAGATGCCGTTTTCGGAAGTGCGTGCGACCGTCGGCCGCTTCGTCAGCATCCGGAGTGCGTCTTCCGTGATCGTCGCCATGATCACGGAGGTGAGCTGCGAGGACCTGCCGACATCCGACAATTATATCGCAACCGCCTCCGTCGACCTGCTCGGCGAAATCCTCGGCGGCGACCGTCCCAAATTCCAGCGCGGCGTCACCAACTACCCGACCATCGGCGACACCGTAGACCTGATCAGCGCAGAGGAACTGCGTACGATCTATGCGCCGAGCGGCTCGGACCAGATCAATGTCGGCACTCTGCAGCAGGATCGTTCAGTCACCGCCTATGTCGATATCGAGGAAATGCTGTCCAAGCACTTCGCCGTGCTCGGTTCGACCGGCGTCGGCAAGTCCACCGGCGTGTCGCTGCTCCTCAACGAGATCCTGAAGTCGCGGCCGACCCTGCGCATCTTCCTCCTTGACGTGCACAACGAATACGGGCGCTGCTTCGGCGACCGCGCCCAGGTGCTCAACCCGCGCAACCTGAAGCTGCCGTTCTGGCTGTTCAACTTCGAAGAGATCGTCGACGTGCTGTTCGGCGGCCGCCCCGGCGTGCCGGAAGAACTCGACATCCTTGCCGAAGTCATCCCGATGGCGAAGGGCATCTACACCCAATACCAGAATGCCGACCGTATCGGACTGAAGCGCATCGATCCCAAGCAGATCGGCTACACCGTCGACACGCCGGTGCCGTATCGTCTTGTCGACCTGATCGCGCTGATCGACGAGCGCATGGGCAAGCTCGAGAACCGCTCCTCGCGCATCATCTATCACAAGCTGATCTCGCGCATCGAAACCGTCCGCAACGATCCGCGCTACGCCTTCATGTTCGACAACGCCAATGTCGGCGGCGACACCATGGCGGAGGTCATCAGCCACCTGTTCCGCCTGCCCGCCAACGGCAAGCCGATGACAGTGATGCAGCTCGCCGGCTTCCCGGCCGAGGTCATCGATTCCGTCGTGAGCGTGCTCTGCCGGATGGCATTCGATTTCGGGCTGTGGAGCGACGGCGTCTCGCCGCTATTGTTCGTCTGCGAGGAGGCGCACCGCTACGCGTCCGCCGACCGCAATATCGGCTTTGGCCCGACCCGCAAGGCGGTCTCCCGTATCGCCAAGGAAGGCCGCAAATACGGCGTCTATCTCGGCCTCGTCACCCAGCGCCCGGCCGAGCTGGATGCCACCATCATCTCCCAGTGCAACACGCTGTTCACGATGCGGCTCGCCAACGACCGCGACCAGGCGCTGTTGCGCTCGGCGGTTTCCGACGCCGCGGCCAACCTGCTGTCGTTCGTGCCCTCGCTCGGCACTCGCGAGGTGTTGGCGTTCGGCGAGGGCGTGGCGCTGCCGACGCGGCTGCGCTTCAAGGAGGTGCCGCCGCATCAGCTTCCGCGCAGCGAAGCCACCATCGCGACCGTGCCGTCGGTTGCCGCCGGCCACGACATGCATTTCGTCTCGGCCGTCCTGGAGCGCTGGCGCGGCGCGACCTCGCACCGCGACGTGCCCAACGACCCCGCGATCAGCGAGCGGCCCGCCGCGCGCAGCACCACGCTGGATGCGCCGATGCTGCAGCCCTCGATGGGACTCGATCCGGACCGCTTCTCGCTCCTGAAGAAGCCATTGCGCTGAGCGCTTTCAGCCGGGCGCTTGCGCTCGCGCCGTCATCGACTATGGTTCCGGCCAAGCTGCATTGCCTTGAGCCGGAACCCGCCCATGACTGAGCCGATCGCAACACGCTTTCCCACGCCTTCCCTCGACAAATTGCCCGAGGATATCCGCGAGCGTATCCTCGCAGTGCAGGAGAAATCCGGTTTCGTGCCGAACGTCTTCCTGGCGTTCGCCTATCGCCCCGACGAGTTTCGCGCCTTCTTTGCCTATCACGACGCGCTGATGGAGAAGGACAGCGGCCTCTCCAAGGCCGAGCGGGAAATGATCGTGGTGGCAACGAGCGCCGCCAACCAGTGCCACTACTGCGTGATCGCGCATGGCGCGATCCTGCGCGTCCGCGCCAAGAATCCGCTGATCGCCGACCAGATCGCCGTCAACTATCGCAAGGCCGACATCACGCCGCGCCAACGCGCCATGCTGGATTTTGCGATGAAGGTGAGCCGCGAGGCGAGCACAATCTCGGAGACAGATTTCAGCGCGCTCGAAGCGCACGGGTTCAGTGACGACGACATCTGGGACATCGCGGCGATCGCCGCCTTCTTTGCACTGTCAAACCGGATGGCGAATTTCACCGCGATGCGCCCGAACGACGAGTTCTACATGATGGGACGGTTGCCGAAATAGCCGGCCGCCGAGGTATGCCGCGTGCTTGAATGGAGCGACATCATCCTGCGCCTTGGCGTCGCCACGCTGGCGGGCGCCCTGATCGGCCTCAATCGCGATCTGCGCGGAAAGCCGATCGGCCTGAAGACGCTCGGCATCGTCGGACTGTCCACCGCGACAGTCGTGGTGGTCGCCGTGCAGTTCACCGAAGTTGGCAAGATCACCGATGCGACCAGCCGAGTGATCCAGGGCATCTTGACCGGCATCGGCTTTCTCGGCGCCGGCGTCATCGTCCATGAGAGAGAACACTTCCGCGTCCGTGGATTGACGAGCGCCGCCTGTGCCTTTCTGGCCGCCTGTATCGGGATCGTCTCCGGAGCCGGAGAGTGGCGGATCGTCGCGACGGCCCTGGTGATCGCGCTCGTGCTCCTGACCGTCGGCCGCCGCACTGAGCGCTTGCTGCATCGCGCACTGGGCGGCCACGACGATCCCGGTGAGCGGGATACGGCGGTCACGCCACCACGGGGACCGGCAAACGGCTAGTCATCGGACGCTGGACCGCACCAGCCCGGCAGGTAGACCGCGTCCTTGCTCTTTGCCGCCGCGAGCGCCTTCTCCATCGCCGTGTCGAAATCAGCGTCCACAAGCTTGCGGGCGACCCTGCGGCGCAGGAAATCCGCCCATAGGAATTCACTGAATGGCGTGGTATCCTTGGCAAAGCCGCCGGCACGGCGCAGTTCGCCGGCGAGGCTGCGGAATGGATCATCCTTCAGGTCGACCACCGATTTCGGCAGATCGCGAAAATGCCTGCGGTCGCCCTTCGCGTCGTAGGGAAAGACCCAACGCTTGTTGTCCATCACCCCCCAGAATGCATCGCGCTCGACCATGGTGAGATCGCCGATCACGGTGACAAGCACATCCTTGACGCCCTCATCGTGCAGCGCGCGGGCGAGATGGTGATGGTCGACGACGTAGTGGCGCTCATCGGGCCCGAGCACCACCGGGATCATGTGCTGGCCGAGCATTTCGGCGCGCTTCTTCGCTGACTTGTGCTCGCGCCAACGCTGACGCTTCTCCTTGACCTCCCTCATGCCGACCGTCATCTGAGTCGGGCGCAGGGACATGATCGTAACCGGCTTGAGAATCGGCTCACGCGTATTTGCCATGGTTCAACTCCCTATTGCTGCCGACGGAAACCATCGAGGGCCGGTTCCACTATGGCACGTCGCCACCAGGGATTGAATTCCTTGGTCTCTCGTTTCGACAAGCTGTGAACAGAGGATCCCCCACGACGCGCGAGGGTGCATCGCACGCATCGCCGCGATGCCTTGCGCCCATCGCCCCACTGTCAGTTCCATGAAGTGTCGCGGGGGATCAGGTTGCGAGAGCGCGCACCAATATTTTACGTGAGGAGCGCGCACGGCGTGCTAAACAGGATCACAACTTCTGCGGACGGACGGCAGTGAAAACCCAGCGGCCTATCAGCTCGGACGGCGAGCACGTGGTGCTCAAATTCCGGCCGCGCACCTCCGCCCATCCGCCCGCCCGCCACGAGCAACCGCTCGAGGCGGGAAAGCCCGGGCAAGTGGCCCGGGACCTTTCCCATTACGAGCGCCCGCGCGAGGAGCCCGATGACTTCCGCCAGCGCATGCTGGCCAATATCGCGGCCTTCGCTTTCACGGTGGCGCTGACCGCAATCGGCATCTGGTTGGCCGTGAGCATCGCCGACCTGCGCAAAACCCAGGATTGCGTCCTGATGGGCCGGCGCGATTGCGCGCGGATTTCGGTGATGCCGAGGGGCTAGCGCTGGAACCGCAGCCCTATCTGCTGCCCAACAAAGCGGCTCCACAGACAAGGCCAAGCTCCATTGAACTCGCGGCCCCGCTCCGATATACGGGCACTCGAGTCCGCCCGGGGGAACAGGGCATTCCGGGGCAAATCAGCCCGCCGCCTCCCGATCGTCCCGGAATTTATCGCCAATATATCAAAGGCTTAGTGATGTCTTCCACATTCGAGCAGATCGCCAACATTATCGCCGAGACCTGCGATATCCCGCGCGACACGATCAAGCCGGAAAGCCACGCCATCGACGATCTGGGGATCGACAGCCTCGACTTCCTCGACATCGCCTTTGCGATCGACAAGGCGTTCGGGATCAAGATGCCACTTGAGAAGTGGACCCAGGAAGTCAACGACGGCAAGGCCACGACCGAGCAGTACTTCGTGCTGAAGAACCTCGCTGACCGCATCGACGAACTGGTCGCGGCCAAGAACGCAGGCACGGGCACGGCGTCGGGCTCGTAACCGAGCGCCCCATGCAGCTCGAATATTTCACGCTCATCGATCGCATCGTCGACCTCAACATCGGCGACAAGACGATCGTGGTGGAAGCTGACGTTCCGCAGACCAGCACGATCTTCGAAGGCCATTTCCCGGGCTATCCGATCATGCCTGGCGTGCTGCTGACGGAAGCGATGGCGCAGTCGTCCGGCTGGCTGCTGCTCGGCCTGATGAAGTTCGAGCGGATGCCCTTTCTCGCGATGATCAAGGAAGCCAAGATGCGTGGCTTCGTCAACCCGGGCGAGGTACTGACGATCGAGGCCAAGGTCGAGCATGAAGGTTCGGGCTTTGCGGTGACGTCGGCCAAGGTTCGGGTAGGCAAGGAATTGAAATGCAGCGCCTATCTGACATTCCGCCACATCCCCTTCCCCCATCCCGATCTTCGCGTGCACATGGACGCGATGGCCAAGAAGATCGGCTTTCCGCTGCAGGCGCTGACGCATGACTGAGCGGAAGGAAGTCTGGATCACCGGCATTGGCGTCCTTTCGTCGCTCGGCGAAGGACTGGACGCGCATTGGGATGCGCTCAACGCCAAGCGCATCAACATCGACGACAAGCGGTTCGCGCCCTATATCGTCCATCCGCTCGCCCCGGTCAGTTTCGACGCGCAGATCCCGAAGAAGGGCGACCAGCGCCAGATGGAAGCCTGGCAGCGCATCGGCACCTATGCTGCGGGGATGGCGCTGGATTCGGCCGGCGTCAAAGGCAATCAGGAAATCCTGTCCCGCATGGACATGATCGTCGCGGCCGGCGGCGGCGAGCGCGACCTCGCAGTCGATACGGCGATCCTGAACGCCGATGCGCGTGGCAATTTCAGCCCCGGCTTCCTCAACGAGCGGCTGATGAGCGAGCTGCGCCCGACGCTGTTCCTGGCGCAGCTCTCCAACCTGCTTGCGGGCAATATCGCCATCGTTCACGGCGTCCGCGGCACCTCGCGCACTTTCATGGGTGAGGAAGCCTCCAGCATCGATGCGGCGCGGATTGCGGTGGCGCGCATCGAGGCCGGCCAAAGCGACATTGCGCTGATCGGCGGCGCCTATAATGGCGAACGCCTCGACCTGCTCGTCCTCTTCGAATTCGGCGACTTCAACCTGACCGGAGAGTTCACTCCGGTTTGGGCCCGCGAGAACAACAGCGGATTCGCGCTTGGTTCCGCCGGCGCGTTCCTGGTGCTGGAATCCCGTGAGCACGCCGAGGCGCGCGGCGCCAAGCCTTATGCCAAGCTCTCCAAGGTGGTCGCCGACCTCGCACAGCGCAAACAGCCGGGCGCGGTGACGAAGTCTCTGGAGGCGCTATGGTCGAAACTCGGCGTCGACGACGATGTCGGCGTGGTGGTCACCGGCGCGACCGGCGCCGAGCCCGTCACGTCAGAGGAGCGCGCGTTCCTGCGCCAGCACCAGGGCCTTGCCGTGCGCGCCACCGGAACGATGTTCGGCCACACCGTGGAGGCCCAATTCCCGCTCGGCGTTGCCCTGGCGGCGCTCTCGGTCTCACGCGGCGCGCTGTTTCCGCCGAACGATCCGACCGGCTTCGAGGTTGAAAAATCCGATCCGCCGACCCAGATTGTAGTGATGGGAACCGGTCACTGGCAGGGCGAAGGGATGGCCCTGGTTGAGGCCGTCAAGTAGGGCGCATTCGCGCAAGCATCGACGGGGGAAGCATGGCGACACCACGCGATAAGTTTGGCAGGCCGATCGTTGTCGTGACCGGCATGGGCATCGTCACGTCGCTCGGCGCCGGCAAAGCCGACAATTGGGCCAAGCTCGTTGCCGGCGAATCCGGCATCAAGACGGTCACCCGTTTTCCGATCGATGGACTGAGGACCACGATGGCGGGAACGGTGGATTTCGTCAGCGTCGATCCGTTCACCTCGACCAGCCTTTCCGAGCGCATCGCCGAAATCGCCACCGACGAAGCGCTGGCGCAATCCGGTATCGGCAGCAAGGGTGACTTTCCAGGCCCCCTCTTCCTCGCAGTCGCGCCGGTCGAGACCGAATGGCCGCAGCGGCTCGAACTCGGGCGCACGATCGACAAGAAGGAATTCGACTACTACGACATGCTGCGCGCGAGCGGTGGCGGCAGGTTCGCGCCCTATCATGATCGCTTCATGTTCGGTTCGGTCGCAAAATACCTCGCCGAGAACTTTGGTACCAAGGGCTCGCCGATCTCGCTGTCGACCGCCTGCGCCTCCGGCGCAACCGCGATCCAGCTCGGCGTCGAGGCGATCCGTCGCGGTGAGGCGGATGCGGCGCTCTGCGTTGCAACCGACGGCTCGGTAAATCCCGAGGCCGTAGTCCGCTTCTCCCTGCTCTCGGCACTGTCGACGCAGAACGATCCGCCGCAGGGTGCCTCCAAGCCCTTCTCCAAGAATCGCGATGGCTTCGTGATGGCCGAAGGCGCCGGCGCGCTGGTGCTGGAGAGCTATGAGGCGGCCACCGCGCGCGGCGCGAGGATCCTGGGTGTCGTCGCCGGCTGCGGCGAACTGACTGATTCGTTCCACCGCACCCGCTCGAGCCCGGACGGCAAGCCGATCATCGGCTGCATGCGCAAAACGCTGGCGGACGCCGGGATGGAGCCGGAGCAGATCGACCACATCAACGCGCACGGAACAGCGACGCCCGAGAACGACAAGATGGAATATCTGACGACCTCGGCGGTCTTCGGCGAGCAGATCTCGAAGATTCCGGTGTCGTCGAACAAATCGATGGTCGGCCACACGATCTCCGCGGCCGGTGCGGTCGAGGCGGTATTCTCGCTGCTCACGCTCGAGCACCAGCGGATTCCACCGACCATCAACTATGACGTACCGGACCCGACCATTCATTTCGACGTGGTCGGCAACAAGGCGCGCGACGCCCGTGTCACTGCCGTGATGTCCAATTCGTTCGGCTTTGGCGGGCAGAACGCCTCATTGATCCTGACGCGCGAGCCGGCCTAGAGCATGATCGGAAGAACTGATCTCCGGTTTTCCGAAGAGATCATGCTCAACCAAACGCTGCGCCGCTTGTCGCGATGAACCGCCTCCAGCTCCTTCGTGCCCGCGCGCGCCTTCGCGACGCCGTCAAGCCCGTGGGCGAGGCAGCGGTGGGCGCGCTGACGATCGCTCTGTTGCGCACCACGCGCTGCTTCGATCCGTTCAAGACTGCCGATTTCTTCGGACGCGCCGCGCATTTCATCGGTCGCAGGCTGCGTGAGGACCGGATCGGTCGCGAGAATCTGAAGGCCGCGTTTCCGGAAAAATCGCCTGAGGAGATCGAGAAGATCCTGGCCGGCGTCTGGGACAATCTCGGCCGCATCGGCGCCGAATTCGCCCATCTCGACCATATCTGGGACTACGACCGCGACCATCCCGAGAACAGCCGCATCGAATTGTCGCCGCGGACCATGGAGCTGTTCGATCAGATCAGGGACGACGGCAAGCCGGCGCTGATCTTTGCCGCGCATCTCGGTAATTGGGAATTGCCGGCGCTGGCGGCGGTTGCGCACGGGCTCGACACCGCGATTTTGTTCCGCCGGCCGAATAGCGAAGCCGCCGACCGCGCGATCGAGAAGATCCGCGCGATCAAGATGGGCACGCTGATCCCCGCCGGCCGCGACGCGCCGCTCCGGCTTGCGCAGGCGCTGCAAGACAACAAGCACGTCGCCATGCTCGTCGACCAATATCTGACCAACGGGGTCGAGGTCACCTTCTTCGGCCGCAAGACCAAGGCCAACCCGACGCTGGCGCGGCTCCGACGTCAAGTGGAATGCCCGATCCACGGCGCCCGCATCATCCGCCTGCCCAATAACCGCTTCCGCGGCGAGCTGTCGGAGGAAGTGAAGCCCGTGTTCAATGCGTCCGGGGAGATCGATATTCAGGGCACGATGCAGGCCGTCACCAATGTGATCGAAGGCTGGGTGCGCGAATATCCGGAACAGTGGCTCTGGCTGCACCGCCGCTGGCGGTGAGCCGACTGCTGCCTTTGCGCGTCATTGCGAGCGTAAGCGAAGCAATCCATTGCGCCACTTGCGGAGATATGGATTGCTTCGTCGCTGCGCTCCTCGCAATAACGGCGGCAGCGAGCCTCACTTCCCCGTCTTCACCCTGGTCCAGAGCCGGTTGATGATCCGCTGGGTGGCCGGGTCGCGCGCGGTGATGACGAACAGTTTCTTCTGGGTCGCTTCGTCCGGGTAGCTGTTCTTGTCGTTGAGAATCTTCGGATCGATCAGCTTCTGGCTGGCCAAGTTGCCGTTGGCGTAGGACAGGAAGTTCGAGTTCTTCGCAGCGACGTCCGGCCGGTAGAGGTAGTTGATCAGCTCATAGGCCTCGGCGACGTTCTTGGCGTCCGAAGGAATCGCGAGATTGTCGAAGAACATCTGCGCGCCCTCTTTCGGGATGGCGTAGCCGATTTCGATGCCGTTCTTGGCTTCGACCGCGCGGCTGCGCGCCTGCATGATGTCGCCCGACCAGCCCACCACGAAGCAGATCTCGCCGGAGGCGAGCGCGCTCAGATATTCCGAGGAATGAAACTTGCGAACATAAAGCCTGATCTTGCTGACGAGGTCAGCGGCCTTCTCGAGATCGGCTTGCTTGGTGGAGTTCGGATCGATGCCGAGATAGTTCAAGGCCGCGGGCAGGATGTCGTCAGCGGAATCAAGCATATGGATGCCGCAATCCTTGAACTTCGCGAGATTCTCCGGCTTGAACACCATGTCCCAGCTATCGATCCTGGCGTCGGGGCCGAGAATCTTCTGCGCCATCTGGACGTTGTAGCCGATGCCGGTGGTGCCCCACATGTAATTGGCGGCGTAGTTGTTGCCGGGATCGTAGGTCGCGAGCTCTTTGGTCACCACCGGCCAGGCATTGGCGAGATTCGGCAGTTTCGACTTGTCGAGCTTGAGGAAGACCTTTGCGGTGATCTGGCGCTGCAGGAAATAGCCGGTCGGCACCACGACGTCGTAGCCGGACTTGCCCGCAAGCAGCCGCGTTTCCAGCGTCTCGTTGGCGTCGAAGGTGTCGTACACCACCCTGATGCCGGTCTCCTTGGTGAAGTCCTCCAGCACACCCGGCGCCATATAGTTCGACCAATTGTAGAAATTGACCGTGCGTTCCTCGGCGCGGGCGGATGAGGAGACGAGCAGAGCCGCGGCAAACAGGGCGGCGAGAAAAATTGAATGACGGCCCTGCCCGTGCATCTCTCTACCTCTTTCGACGGTGCACCGCGTCCGACAGACGCTCGAGCGCAGTGTCGAGGGTTGCATCCTTCTTTGCAAAGCAAAAACGTACGACCGAGGTCACCGGGTCCTTTTCGTAGAAGGCCGAGACGGGGATCGCCGCCACCTTGTAGTCGGTCACGATGCGCCGGCAGAACGCCTCGTCGGTCTCGTTGAGCCCGAGTGGCGACAGGTCGACGGTGAGGAAATAGGTACCTTGCGATTTCAGGACGGGAAAGCCGAGGCTCTCCAGTCCCTTTGTCAGCCTATCCCTGCTCCGCGCCAGGTCCTTGCGCATGTCGTGAAAATACGCATCCGTCTTGCCGAGCCCATAGGCCACCGCCGCCTGCAGGTTGGGCGCGGTGGTGAAGGTAAGGAACTGATGCACCTTGGCGGCAACCCGCAGAAGCGGCGGCGCGGCGCAGACAAAACCGATCTTCCAGCCGGTGAGCGAAAAGATCTTGCCGGCGCTACCGACCTTGATGGTGCGGTCCCGCATGCCCGGCAGCGTGATCAGCGGGATGTGCTCGCGGCCATCGAAGATCACGTGCTCCCAGACCTCGTCGCAGATCGCGACCACGTCGAATTGCTGGCAGAACCGCGCTAGCAGTTCGAGGTCTTCGCGCGGATAGACCACGGCGGACGGATTGAGCGGATTGTTGAACAACACCGCCTTGGTCTTGTGGTTGAAGACGCTCCGCAGCATCTCCTCGTTCAGCCGCCAGTGCGGCGGCTCCAGCCGCAACAGGCGCGGAATGCCTCCGGCCTGACGGATGATCGGCAGATAGGAATCGTACACCGGCTGGAAGACGACCACTTCATCGCCCGGTTCGACCATCGCGAGGATCGACGATGTGAGCGCTTCGGTGCCGCCCGAGGTCACCATGACTTCCGTCATGGGATCGAGGTCAAGTCCGTGCCAGCGGCCGTAATGGGTGGCGATCGCCTGCCTGAGCTCGGGGATACCCATCATCGACGGGTACTGATTGTAGCCGTTGACGGAAGCATCCGCGGCCGCGCGACGGATGTCCTCCGGACCGGGATCGTCCGGAAAGCCCTGGCCGAGATTGATGGCGTTGTTGTCGCGCGCGAGCTGCGACATCGCTTCGAAAATGGTGACGGGAAGGTCTGCGAAGACCTTGTTCATGGAAGTCATGGAAAGTCAGCCGCCCGTCTTGGTCGGCAATCCCGCAGCCTTCCAGCCCAATATGCCCCCTGCCAGATGCTTGTCGTAAGGCAACCCCGCCGCCTGCGCCGCGAGCGATGCCGTCACCGAGCGCTTGCCTGAGCGGCAGGCAAACACGACCTCTTTGCCCTGCGGATCCGGAATCTCGTCCGGATCAAACGTCGACAGCGGCACGACGACGCCATCCGGATAGGCCTCAGCGGCGACCTCGTTGGGCTCGCGGACGTCGACCAGGAGATAGCGTCCATCCGCTATCCCGTTCGACACTTCCTGAGGCGTTAGATCATGCACCTTGTGGTCGGCCACGCGCGTTCTCCAGACAATTCTTGGGCTCAGTTCTTGGGCTCAGCCGGCCCCCGTTTCGGGCGCAAAGTCGCCTCTTGCGCGGGGAAAATCAAGCACCGCAAACAGCTTAGGACCAGCAAAAAGCTAGATCGTGACCTGCGTTCCGACCTCGACGACGCGGCCGGTCGGGATCTGGAAATAGTCGGTGGCGTCGTTGGAGGCGCGGCTGAGCGCGATGAACAGATGGTCCTGCCAACGCGGCATCCCGGAATGCGCGGCGGGCTTGAGCGAGCGCCGCGACAGGAAGAACGAGGTCGACATGATGTCGAACTGCCAGCCGAGCTTGCGGGCGATCGCCAGCGTCTTCGGCACATTCGGCGATTCCATGAAGCCGAAGCGCAGCGTCACCTTGGAGAAAGTCGGGCTGATCTGCTCCATTCGCACCCGCTCGGACGGGTCGATCCGCGGCGTCGGCGCGGTCTCGATGGTGAGAATGACGTTCTTCTCATGCAGCACTTTGTAGTGTTTTAGACTATGCATCAGCGCGGTCGGCGCGCTGGCGGGATCGCTGGTCAGGAACACCGCCGTGCCCGAGACGCGCTGCGGTGGCCGCTTCTCCAGCATCGCCACAAGATCGGCGAGCGGGAATTCCAGCTTGCGCGACTTCTCGAACAACAGCCGGCTGCCGCGCCGCCACGTGATCATCAGCGCCATCACGGCCCCGCCGAGCGCCAGCGGCACCCAGCCGCCCTCAAGCACCTTCAGAAGGTTTGCCGTCAGGAAGGTGAAGTCGAGAAACAGGAAGGGCGCGATCAGCGCGGCGGCGGCGATCGGCGACCATCGCCAAACCTTCCACACCACGACAAAGCCCATCATGCCCGTGACCACCATGGTGCCGGTCACCGCGATGCCATAGGCCGCGGCCAGCGCGCTGGAGGAGCGGAACATCAGCACCAGCAACAGCACCGCGATGAGCAGCATCCGGTTGATGCGGGGAATAAAGATCTGCCCCGAATGGGCTTCCGAGGTATGGCGAATCTCGAAGCGCGGCAGCAGGCCGAGTTGGATCGCCTGGCGCGTCAGCGAATAGGCGCCGGTGATGACGGCCTGGCTGGCAATGACGGTCGCGACGGTGGCAAGCACGACCATCGGGATCAGCGCCCAATCCGGGAACATCAGGAAGAACGGATTCTCGATCGCCTTGGGATCGACGATGACGAGCGCGGCCTGCCCCATATAATTCAGCACCAGCGCCGGCAGCACGATGAACATCCAGGCGAACTGGATCGGCCGTTTGCCGAAGTGCCCGAGATCGGCATAGAGCGCTTCCGCGCCGGTGACGGCGAGAAACACCGCGCCGAGGGTGACGAACCCGATCACACCGTGATGAAGCATGAAGGAGACCGCATACAGCGGATTAAAGGCCAGAAGGACCTCGGGATGCTTGATGATCTGCGGCACGGCTGCAATCGCCAGCACCGCAAACCAGACGCACATGATCGGTCCGAAAAATGCGGCGACCCGCGCTGTGCCATGGGATTGCACGGCAAACAGCACCACCAGGATCAACGCCGTGACCGGCACGACATAATGTTCGAAGGTCGCGGTGACGAGCTTGATGCCTTCGATCGCCGACAGCACCGATAGCGCCGGCGTGATCACCGCGTCGCCGTAGAACAAGGCCCCGCTGATGATGCCGAGCATCACGACCGCGCCGGCGCCCTTGGTAACGGCGCGTTCGGCCAGTGCCATCAGCGCCAGCGTTCCACCCTCGCCGTGGTTATCGGCGCGCAGCAGGATCACCACATATTTGAGCGTGACGACGACAATCAGCGCCCACAGGATCAGGGAGAGCACGCCGAGGACCGCCTGCGTCGTGGCGACGCCACTGTGCTCGCTGGCCGCCACAACGGCTTCGCGCAGAGCGTAGAGCGGGCTGGTGCCGATGTCTCCGTAGACGACGCCGATGCTGCCGAGCGTCAGCGCTCCGAACCCTGCCGTGGAATGCGCCTCTCCATGTCCACTGGCCGCGGGCGTTTCCGCCGCGGTGACCGCACTCTCGGACGACATGGGAGGGAGCCTCTATTGTTCACTGCACAATGAAACAGCGCCGCAGGCCTATATCCCCGCTCGAATGCATAGGTTAGGCGAGAAATGGGCTGCCTCCATGCATTTTACACATAGCTCGATCGTTTAACCAGCCACAATCGTGCGCCCGTCAGATAGTTACCTGGGTGCCGACCTCAACCACCCGCCCCGTCGGAATCTGAAAATAGTCGGTGGCATCGTTGGCGGAGCGGCTCATGGCGATGAACAAGTGATCCTGCCACAGCGGCATGCCCGACTGCGCCGCGGGCTTGAGAGACCGCCGCGACACGAAGAATGACGTCGCCATGATATCGAACTGCCAGCCGAGCTTGCGGGCGATCACCAGCGCCTTCGGGACGTTCGGCGACTCCATGAAGCCGAACCTGAGGCGCACCTTGGAAAACTTGTCGCTGATGCGTTCCATGTAGACGCGCTCGGAAACATCAACGCGCGGCGTCTGCGCCGTCTCGATGGTCAGGATGACATTCTGCTCGTGCAGCACCTTGTTGTGCTTGAGATTGTGCAGCAGCGCGGTCGGCACGAAGCCGGGATCGCTGGTGAGGAAAACCGCGGTGCCCTTGACGATATGCGGCGGCCGCTTCTCCAGGCTCTTGATCAGGTCGTCAAGCGGCACCTCGATGCGCCGGGTCTTGGCGATCAGGATGGCCGTCCCGCGCCGCCAGGTCCAGATCATGGCCGCCATGGCTGCGCCGAACAAAAGCGGCACCCAGGCGCCCTCGAACAGTTTGAGGAGATTGGCGCTCAGGAACGTCATGTCGACCACCACGAACGGCACGATCACCGCGGCCGCGGTCGCTGCGCGCCAGTTCCACAATTTCCAGATCACCACAAAGCCCATGATGCCGTCGGCAACCATGGTGGTGGAGACGGCGATGCCGTAGGCCGATGCCAGTCCGCTCGAGGTGTGGAACATCAGTACCAGCAAGAGAACGCCGACCAACAGCAAGCGGTTGACGCGCGGCAGATAGATTTGCCCGGCATGGGACTCCGAGGTGTAGCGGACCTCGAAACGCGGCAGCAGGCCGAGCTGCACCGCCTGCCGGACCAGCGAATAGGCGCCGGTGATGACGGCCTGGCTCGCGATCACGGTGGCCGCGGTCGCGAGCACCACCAACGGCAGCAGCAGGAAGTCGGGAACCATCCGATAGAACGAATTCTCGATCGCGGATGGATCGGAGAGCACCAGCGCCCCCTGCCCGAAATAATTGAGCAGAAGCGACGGCAGCACGAAGAACAGCCAGCCGGACTGGATCGGCTTGCGGCCGAAATGGCCGAGATCGGCATAAAGCGCCTCGCCGCCGGTGACGGCCAGGAACACCGCTCCCAGCGTCACCAGCCCGATGGTGCCATGCGTGAGCAGGAACTGGAGCGCGTAATAGGGATTGATCGCCGCCAGTACAGATGGGTCATCCTTGATGTGGACCAGCCCCATCACGGCGAGCGTGGCGAACCAGACCACCATCACGGGCCCGAAGGCGGAAGCTACCCGCCCGGTGCCGATGCGCTGGACCGAGAACAAGACGACCAGGATGACGATCGTGACGGGCACTACGTAATGTTGGAGTGCGGGCGTCGCGAGCTTGAGGCCTTCGACCGCCGACAGCACGGAAATCGCCGGCGTGATCATGGAATCGCCGATGAACATCGAGGCGCCGACCACGCCGAGCGCCAGCAACAGCCAGCTTCTCCGCCCCAGCGCCCGCTGCCCCAGGGCCATCAGCGAGAGCGTGCCACCCTCGCCGTTGTTGTCGGCGCGCAGGAGCAGCAGCACGTATTTCGACGTGACGACAATGAAGAGCGCCCACAGGATCAGCGACAGCACACCCAGGACGATGATTCGGGATACCGGCTGTCCATGCGTCGCGCCGGCGACTGCCTCGCGGAACGCATAGAGCGGCGAGGTACCGATATCGCCGAACACCACGCCGATACTGCCCAGCGTCAAGGCCCAGAAGTTGGACGTGACCGGCCCTTCTTGGACCTCGCTGGATGAGACGCTGACAGCCATGGCGGGAGGAACGCCCCATCTGCTAGTTTGATCCGGCGCCGCTATCCACGCTTCCGCGTTCCCTGTCAACGGTTGCGGCGGCCGCGACAAGCGCGTAACGGTTTCCGGCTGGACAGGCGGCCGATAGTAAATTCGGCGGATTACGGCTTCAAGCCGGGCGGCAGCGGCGGATCCTCACGCATCAAGGTGATGGTGACGCGACGGTTTGCCGCGAGCGAAGGATCGTCCGGAAACAACGGCTGGCTGTCGGCCTTGCCCGAGACGGCGAAGATGTGCGAGGGGGGCAGCCCTTCGCGCTCCAGGATCTGGCGCACCGCGTTGGCGCGGTCCGCCGACAGGTCGAACGCTCCGTAGTCGCTGCGCGCCGGCACGAAACCGGCGGCGGTGTGGCCGACGATGGATACGCGCAGCGGCGTTGCCTTAAGCGGCCCGGCGAGCTTCTGGATCAGCCGCCGTGTCCGGTCGTAAGGTACCTTGGAGCCGTCGGCGAACATCGAGCGGCCGTCCTGGTCAATGATCTCGAGGTTGAGACCCTCCTTGGTTTCCTCGAACATGATGTGCTTGGACATTTCGGTCAATTCCGGCATGTCCTGGAGCGCCTGCCGCAGCGAAGCGGACGCGAGCGCGAAGGCGCGGTCGGTGTGCAGCTTGGCGCCGTTCTCCTGGTTGCGCTCCTTCTCGTCGGGCGTCGGCCTGTCCGACGTCTCCTCCGGCGAGATATGCTCGACGTTCTTCAACTTCGGCCGCGTCGGCAGGCCGTCGGATTCGATGATACCGGAATAGCGCACATTGGTCTGCGAGCCGAAGGCGTCGCGCATCGAGCCTGCGACGATCTTCAGCTTGTTGTTGTCCATGCTGGAGAAGGCGACGAGCATCACGAAGAAGCTCATCATCAAGCCCATCAGGTCGGCGAAGGTCACGAACCAGCCGTGACCTCCGGTATGTGCATCGCCGCGCTTTTTCTTGGCCATCGCGTGAAGCTCCGGATCGCTGCCAGGCCGAAGGTCAGGCCGGGACCGGCTCGCCCTCTCCCTCGCGGTGCTTTTCCGGGAGATAGGCGAGCAGCATTTCGCGAACCAGCGCCGGGCTCTTCGAATCGCGGATCATCAGGATGCCGTCGATGATCAGGGTGCGGTTGGTTTCCTCGTCGAGGAGCTTGCCGTGCAGCTTGTCGGCGATCGGCAGACAGAACAGGTTCGCAACCAGCGCGCCATAGAGCGTGGCCAGCAGCGCGGTCGCCATGAACGGGCCGAGCTTGGAGGGATCGGTCATGTTGGCGAACATCTGCACCATGCCGATCAGCGTGCCGATCATGCCGAAGGCCGGCGCGCAGTCGCCGATCGCGCGGTAGATCTTGCTGCCCTCGTCGAGATGCATCAGGAAATTGTCGCGGTCGCGTTCGAGATTGTCGCGAATGAATTCGAGGTCGTAGCCGTCGGCGACGTAGCGGATTCCCTTGGCCAGGAAGGGCTCGTTGGTCTCGACCTTTTCAAGGCCCACCGGCCCCTGCTTGCGGGCGATCTCGGCAATCCGGGCCAGTTCGTCGACGAGATCGCGCGCCGAAAGCCGGCTCATGGTGAAGGCGAATTTGGCGCCCAGCGGCAGGCCATGCAGGATCGCGGCCAATGGAAAGCGGATCATCGTGGCCGCGATCGATCCGCCGAAAATGATGATCATCGCATGTTCGGAAATGAACATGTGCAGGTCGCCGCCCATCAGCATCATCGCTGAGATCACGATGATGCCCATCACGAGCCCGACGCCCGTCATAATATCCATGGGAGACTCCAACGCGTACGCTACACACCGCCTGTCCTGGACGGTGCACGACCCAACCCCGGACCGCGCCGGAAAACCCTACGTGGCCGCCATTAAAGACCCGTAAAGGTTAAGCCGAAGAGGAACCCGTAAAATCCCGAGTGGCCGGATCAGGCCTGAGCGCAGCGCTGGTCTCAATCTTTCGCTAACCATAATCGCCGGCGCCGCTCAGTGACCGCTATCGAGCCCCGTGAGTTCGAGACTGAGCGCGCGCAGCCGTCTCCGCGCGGACGCCTCATAGGCCTGCGGATTGGCCCTGGCCTCGTTCATGCCGTTGAAGAACAGCCCGCTCTCATCGGCGACATCGTCTCCCGACACCAGATGCAGGATCGCTTCGCCGCCCTGCTCGACGGTCGAGATCGGGGTGATGCCGCCGGCGCGCACCATCGTGGTGTTCATATAGGTTGCCGGGTGCAGCGAATTTGCGGTGACGCCCGAGGCTTTCAGCTCTTCTGCGAGATCGATCGTGAACATGATCTGCGCAAGCTTGCTCTGGGCATAAGCGCGCGAGCCGCTGTAGTTCTTCGTGATCATCACGTCGTCGAAGTCGATCGGATGCTGGCCGAGCGAAGCGACATTGACGATCCGCGACGGCGCGCTCGCCTTCAACAGCGGCAGCAACAGACGCGCGAGCAGGAAACCCGCAAGGTAGTTCACGGCGAAGCGCAGCTCATAGCCGTCCCTGCTGGTCTGCCGCGCCGGTCCCTCGTTCTGCGAGCCGATCCCGGCATTGCTGATGAATACGTCGAGCCGCTTGTGGTTCGCGAGCACGGCCTCGCCGAGTTTTCGCGTCTCGGCAAGCGAGGACAGGTCGGCCTGATAGAAAATGGGCTCGCGGCCTCCTGCCCGCCTGATCTCTTCGATCAGCGATGCCCCGCGCGCTTTGTCGCGCCCGTGGACCAGCACGCTGGCGCCGCCGATGGCGAGCCTCTTCGCAACGTAGCGGCCGACACCGTCGGTTGAGCCGGTGATGAACACGGTTTTGTCACGCATTTCCATCGCACACCTCCGGTCCCTGCCCGCCCGGGTTCCACACGGCGGTCGAAGGACAACTACACCCGTCTGCGGCGCTGCGCCACGGGTCAGAAACCTCCCGCGCGCAAGAGTGTTTTGCTATTGGTTGCCGCCAATAGCTGGCTCGTCAGCAGATGCTGCGCGGCTGCTATTGGGCGTTCGTTCATTCAAAGGGAACCGATGTTGGCCTCCAGTTCAAACTGGATCATGCGAAATGCTCCGTCGCTGGAGCCTTTCGGTCTGTTCGCACTGTTCGGCGCCCTGACCGTGTTCCCTGCCATCCTGATGATCCGCGTGCTCGAACCTGAGCTCGTGCTGCCTGCGTTCAGCATCCTGCTGTTCGCGGAGGCCGCAGTGGCCGCCATCCTGACGCGCCTGATCAAGGCTCAGGAGAACTCAGGGAAAGTCACGTGGTGGGATTTTGCCGGTGCATTCACCTTCATGGGGTGTGCAGCGGCAATCTTTGGCGAACCGGACCAGGCGGCGCTGTTCTTCGAGGAAGAAGCCGTCGCGCGTGCGAATTCGCGACCGTAACAGAGCATGATCCGGAAAAGTGGAAACCGGTTTTCCGAAGAGATCATGTTCAAACTCAAAGAGATGAGATCATGATCCGTCTCATCGGATCATGATCTAAAGCGTACCAGGCCGGGCCCCTCTGGCAGCCGACAGGCTGCGATGTCGGACTGGAGTTAAGTTGGAGTGGCCCTGCTTTGATCTGCGGCATTGATCGCGGGACGTATCGGTGAATCCCTCACCGATGTGCGTCGCCATCAAGCCGGTATCTCATCCGGGTCACTCTCCAGACCAGAAGGGGAGCATGACCCGTGTCCGAATTTCTTGGCTTTGAATTTCTCACCGCGCTGTTGCAGGTCGTCCTGATCGACCTGGTGCTCGCAGGCGACAATGCCGTCGTGATCGGCCTTGCCGCAGCCGGCCTGCCCGAGAAGCAACGCAGCAAGGCGATCCTGATCGGCATTCTGGCGGCGACCGTGCTGCGCATCATGTTTGCCGTCGTGGCAACGCAGATCATGCAGATCGTCGGCCTCTTGCTTGCCGGCGGAATCCTGCTGTTGTGGGTGTGCTGGAAAATGTGGCGCGAGCTGCGCGCCACCGCGAAAGAGGAAGCCGACGCAGAGCTCGGTGGCGCGTCTGCAGACGGGGCGCCCCGGAAGACGCTCTTCCAGGCCACGACGCAGATCATCATCGCCGACGTCTCGATGTCGCTCGACAACGTCCTGGCTGTCGCGGGAGCGGCCCGCGAGCACCCAAGCGTGCTGATTTTCGGCCTGATCCTCTCCATCGCATTGATGGGCGCAGCCGCGACCTTCATCGCGCGGCTGCTGCAGAAGCATCGCTGGATCGCCTATGTCGGCCTCGCCGTCATCCTCTATGTCGCCATCGACATGGTCATTCGCGGCGCCCACGACGTCGCCAAGGTCGCGGCGCTCTGAGCCGCGACCTATTGGAGTTAGTGGATCTCGGCCGAGCGCTTCAGCGCGTCCTTCAGCTTCTCGAGCGAGAAGTCCGGGCTGCGTGCGATCTCCAGGATCGGCGTCTCGCGACGCGCGCAGAGTTCGGCCGCGTCCGGCAGCTTGGCGGCGACATCGTTCGGGATCACGATCGCACCATGGCTGTCGGCATGGATAAGATCGTCGGAGCGCACGGTCATGCCGGCAACCCGCACCTCGCCGCCGAAGCTCTCGGCATGCACCCAGGCGTGCGACGGGCCGATCGATCCGGCGAGCGCCTGGAAGCCCGGCGCCCATTGCGGGATGTCACGGATCGAGCCGTCAGTGATCACACCGAGACAGCCGAGCGCCTTGTGGACATTGCTCTGCACCTCGCCCCAGAACGCACCATAGCCGACATCGGCGCCATCGATATCCTGGATCACGGCGATGCGCGGACCAAAGCCGGTGCCGACATATTCGTAATATTCGATGCGGCGCTTGGCCTGCTCGGCCGCCGGCAGACCGGATTGCAGCACGGAGCGGATCGTCACGGTGCGGGCATAGCCGACAATCGGCGGCAGGTCCGGGAACGGGCAGACCAACGGCTTGGTGGTGTAGCCGATCAACCGCCGTTCCGGGGCGACGATCTCCATCGCATTGCAGATCGTCGGCGTGTCATAGCGCGCCAAGGCTTCGAGGACGGACGCGGGCAGCGGGGCAGTGACGGCTTTATTCACGGCGTTTCTCCTGGCAAATGGACGCTTCTTGACGAGACGATCTTGGCCCATGCCTATAGCCGAGATCGGCCGTGAACCCAACCAAGCTTCCGCTCATGGCTGATATTTGGGGGAAAGCCAACTGCCGCCCCTCATGGTGAGGAGGCGCGTCTTCGCGCCGTCTCGAACCATGAGGCCCCGTCTGTGGCCTCATCCTTCGAGACGCTTGCTACGCAAGCTCCTCAGGATGAGGGTCGAGCATTATTCAATTAAGACGGGCCGGACGGTCGTCGTGGTCGGCGTCAGCGACACCCGGATAGCTCGGCGACGGAGTTGCCGACGTCGGGGCTCCGGCCGGCACAGCGGCCTGCGCCTCCGCGGCGCGCGCGTGGTCGCGATAGGTTTTCCAGCCCCATGGCAGGCTGATCAGATAGAGCACCGAGCCCGCGGAGAGGATGTGCCAGGGATAGCTGACCAATAGCGCGATGAAGAACACCACCGACACGAACACCGGCAGCAGCATTTCCGGCGGCACCCGCATGCGCATTGTCTTGCCGGAAAACACCGGCAGGCGCGACACCATCAGGAACGCGATCAGGAGCGTGTAGAAGGCCGTCAGCATCGTCGGCGGCGTAGTGATGCCCAGGAAGCCCAAATAGACCGGCAGCAACACCGTGATGGCGCCAGCTGGCGCCGGCACGCCGGTGAAATAATTCGCCGCGAATGCCGGCTTGTTTGGATCGTCGATCGAGGCGTTGAAGCGGGCGAGCCGCAGCCCGCCGCTGATCGCGAACACCATGGCCGCAATCCAGCCGCCATTGCCCAATTCGTGCAGTTGCCAGAAATAGAGGATCAGACCAGGCGCCACGCCGAAATTGACGAAATCCGCGAGGCTGTCGAGCTCGGCGCCGAATTTCGACTGGCCCTTGATCAGGCGCGCGATGCGCCCGTCGATGCCGTCAAGCGCTGCAGCGAACACGATCGCCGCGACCGCGAGCTCCATCCGCCCTTCGGTCGACAGGCGGATCGCGGTCAGGCCGGCACAGATCGCGAGCAGCGTGATGACATTGGGCACCAGCAACCGGACCGGAATCTGGCGAAACCGCCGGCGGCGCAGTTCCGGGTATTTGGAATCGATCGGCATCATGGCTCGCGATTATATAGCAAGCGCCGGCGCCCTCCGCCATTGCAGCGGCAAGGCGCCGCAACTGGCGGTGCCGATGGTTAATCGGCCCGGTACGTCCACCCCGGCTCGGGGGTGCGGAAATCGGCCAGAACGGTCTCGCCCGCGATCGCCGTCTGGCCCTCGGATACCAGCGGCTTGGTGCCTTCGGGCAGGTAGACATCGAGCCGCGAGCCGAACCGGATCAGGCCGAACCGTTCGCCGGCGCCGATCGACTGGCCTTCGCGCACGAAGGAGACGATGCGCCGCGCCACCAGGCCTGCGATCTGGACCACGCCGATGCGGCCGTTGGGCGTCGAGATCACGAGCGAGTTGCGCTCATTGTCCTCGCTGGCCTTGTCGAGCTCCGCATTGATGAAGACGCCCGGCCGGTAGGCGATCCGGTCGATCCGCCCCGCAACCGGACTGCGGTTCACGTGACAGTTGAACACGCTCATGAAGATCGAGACCCGCGTCAGCGGCCGGTCGCCTAGCCCCAGTTCGGCTGGCGGCAGGGCTTGGGTGATCATCGAGACGCGCCCGTCGGCGGGCGCCACCACCAGCCCGTCCCGCACTGGCGTCACCCGCACCGGATCGCGGAAGAACAGCGCGCACCAGACCGTCAGCACGGTCCCGATCCAGCCCAGCGGCGTCCAGATCCAGAACAGGATCAGGCTCGCCAGCGCGAAGCCGCCGATGAACGGATAGCCCTCAGGATGAATGGGCGGAATCTGCGCGCGGATGGAATTGGCGATCGACATCGAATCTCACTCGGTTTTCCGGTCCTAGAGCATGATCCGGAAAAGTGGAAACCGGTTTTCCGAAAAGATCATGCTCAAACAAAGAGATGAGAGCATGATCCGATTCCGTCTAATCGGATCAGGCTCGCGACGGAGATGGAGCCTATTCGGCAGCCGTCGGCAAGGGCTTCTCGACGGGATCAGGCTCGGGTTCGTCGACCGGCGGCGGCTCGCGGTTCGGCGCCTCGCTTCCGTCGTCGACCATCGCCAGCTTCTCCCGCGCCTCCTCGGCCTCGCGCTGCCGGTTCCACATACTGGCATAAAGCCCGCCCTGCGCCAAAAGCCGGGGGTGGGTTCCGCGCTCGGCGATGCGGCCCTGGTCGATGACGATGATCTCGTCGGCGCCGACGATGGTCGAGAGCCGGTGCGCGATTACCAGCGAGGTGCGGTTGCGCGAGACCCGCTCGAGCGCAGCCTGGATCTCATGCTCGGTGTGGCTATCGAGCGCGGACGTCGCCTCGTCCAGCACCAGGATCGGCGGCGCTTTCAGCACCGTGCGGGCGATCGCCACCCGCTGCTTCTCGCCGCCCGACAGCTTCAGGCCGCGCTCGCCGACCTGGGTCTCGTAGCCCTTCGGCGACATCCGGATGAACGTATCGATCTGCGCGAGCTTCGCCGCCTCTTCCACCTCGGCATCGTCGGCATCCCAGCGGCCATAGCGGATGTTGTAGCGGATGGTGTCGTTGAACAGCACGGTGTCCTGCGGCACCATGCCGATCGAGGCCCGGAGCGAATTTTGCGTGACGTTGCGGATGTCCTGGCCGTCGATCAGGATGCTGCCGCTGGAGACGTCGTAGAGGCGGAACAACAGCCGCGAGATCGTGGACTTGCCGGCGCCCGAGGGGCCGACGATCGCGACCGTCTTGCCGGCCGGCACCTCGAAGGAGAGGCCTTTCAGGATCGGGCGATCAGGCTCGTAGGCGAACCGCACATCCTCGAACCGCACGCTGCCCGCCGTCACCACCAGCGGCTTGGCATCGGCTGCGTCCTTGATCTCCGCCTTGCGCGCAAGCACGCCGAACATCTTCTCGATGTCGATGATCGCCTGCTTGATCTCGCGATAGACCATGCCCATGAAATTGAGCGGTTGGTAGAGCTGGATCATCATGGCGTTGAGCAGCACGAAATCGCCCACCGTGTTGCTGCCATTGCGGATGCCGATCGCGCACAGCAGCATGATCGCCGTCAGGCCGGCGGTGAAGATGATCGCCTGGCCGGTGTTGAGGATCGCCAGCGACGTATAGGTCTTGATGCTGGCGTGCTCATAGCGCTCCATCGAGCGGTCGTAGCGCTCGGCCTCGCGCGCCTCGGCGCCGAAATATTTCACGGTCTCGTAGTTGAGGAGCGAGTCGATCGCCTTGGTGTTCGCTTCGGTGTCGGAGTCGTTCATCTTGCGGCGGATCTCGATCCGCCATTCGGTCGCGACATAGGTGTAGTACATGAACGCCGCGACAGTGATCACGACGACGCCGACATAGCGCCAATCGAACTGCCAAAGCAGCACGGCCGTCAATAGCGCAACCTCGACCACCGTCGGGATCAACTGCAGGATCACCATCCGCACGATGGTCTCGATGCCGGTGCGGCCGCGTTCGAGGATGCGCGTCAGTCCGCCGGTCTTGCGTTCCAGGTGAAAGCGCAGCGACAATTCGTGCATGTGCACGAAGGTGAGATAGGCAAGCCGCCGCACCGCATGCATGGCGACGCGAGCAAAGATGCCGTCGCGCCATTGCGTCAGCACCGCCATCAGGACACGCACCGCGCCGTACCCAGCCGTCAACAGGAGCGGCGAAGCGATCAGCCACATCGTCCAGTTCGACGATTGCACCGGCGCGCTGGGCGTGCCGTTCAGCGCGTCGATCGCCCATTTGAAGGTGAAGGGCACCGACAGCGTCGCGAGCTTGGCGACGAGCAGAAGCACCATCGACCACGCTACGCGCATCTTCAGATCAGTGCGGTCGCCAGGCCAGATATAGGGCCACAGATGCGCGAGCGTACCGACCAGGGTAGCCTTCTCGGCTCTGTTTGCGTCGGCAGATGACATATCGTTCAGGCGCAGTTGGGGTTGGGACGACATTAAGCCATCGCCGACGTCAGGACGGCGCGCCGGTTCGCTGTCACGTGATTTGCATGGATCCGCATTGTGCCCGTCATATAGGGGATTTTGACCTCGCGGAAACCCTCATGGAGTGGATCTTTCACGATTTTCAGCGATTTACGCCACTTTTACGCCACGACACGTGAAATGCCGGGCTTGACGTTTTTTTCGTTGCAGTGCCACATGAGCGGATGAACCAAATCAGACCTATGAACCAGATCAAAACCGTCTGCGTCTATTGTGGCTCCGGCCCCGGCACCAGCCCCAGCTTTGTCGAAGCAGCCAACGCGCTCGGAAGGATCTTTGCCGAGAGTGATATCCGCCTCGTCTATGGCGGCGGCTCGATCGGACTGATGGGCGCGGTCGCGACCTCCACGCTCGACCATGGCGGCAAGGTCACCGGCATCATCCCGGATTTTCTCCGCGCCCGCGAGAACGCGCTCACCCGCGTCCAGGAGATGATCGTCACACCCGACATGCACGAGCGCAAGCGGCTGATGTTCGAGCGCTCGGATGCCTTCGTGGCGCTGCCCGGCGGCATCGGCACGCTGGAAGAGCTGGTCGAGCAGCTCACTTGGCAGCAGCTCGGCCGGCACACCAAGCCGGTGCTGCTCGCCAATATCGACGGCTTCTGGGAGCCGCTGCTCGCGCTGCTCGATCATATGCGCTCGACGGCCTTCATCCGCCCGACGCTGCCGCTCGAGGTGCTGACGGCCGACCGCGTCGAGGACATCGTGCCGCGCCTGCGCGCCGCTGCCGCGCGCGCGCCCGAGGCCGGCAAGGAACTCGCGCCGGACGTGGCGCGGCGACTGTAAGAGCATGATCCGGAAAAGTGGAAACCGGTTTTCCCTCGCGACAAACGCGAAGCGTTTGCGCGGAGATCATGCTCCAACGAAGAGGCTCACTCGCTCGGAAACGTCACCGCCTCGATGCGGTTGCCGTCGGGATCGGTGACGAACGCCGCGTAGTATCTGACACGGTCGTGCGGGCGCAGCCCAGGCGCGCCGTCGGAACGGCCGCCGGCACTCAGGGCCGCGGCATGGAAGGCATCGACCTCGGCGGTTGATTTCGCCCGCAGGCAGATGTGACTGCCCGTATCAGACGCGACCGGCTTCATCCCGGCGCGCAGGTTGATCCAGAATTCGGGATAGCTCTTGCCGAACCCGATCGTGGCCGGACGCGTGACCAGGCGCGAGAGGCCAAGCGGTGCGAACGTTGCTTCATAGAAGCGCGCGGAACGTTCGAGATCGCTGACACCGACAGAGAGATGGTCGATCATGCGTTACCCTCACCCCAGGTTCACCGTCATGCGAGGAGCGAAGCGACGAAGCAATCCATGCTTCCACGCGTGGAGAGATGGATTGCTTCGCTGCGCTCGCAATGACGGTGTTTGCCGATGCGTCGCCGCGCCCCTCACCCCGTCGCGCCTGACTTCACCAGTTTGTAGAATACCGAATCCATCAACGCCTGGAACGAAGCATCGATGATGTTCGGCGACACGCCGACCGTGGTCCAGCTTTCGCCGGTCTCGTCTTCACTCTCGATCAACACGCGCGTCACTGCCTCGGTGCCTCCATTGAGGATACGCACGCGGTAATCGATCAGCTTCAATCCCTCGATATATTTCTGATACTTGCCGAGGTCCTTGCGCAAGGCGACGTCGAGCGCGTTGACGGGGCCGTTGCCTTCGGCGGCCGAGATCAGCCGCTCGCCGGCGACGTTGACCTTCACTACCGCGAGCGCGACCGTGACGCGCTGGCCGAGCGCATTGTCGCGCTGCTCGACATTGACGTCGAACTGCTCGACCTTGAAATATTCCGGCACCTTTCCGAGCGTACGGCGCGCCAGCAGCTCGAACGAGGCGTTGGCGGATTCATAGGCGAAGCCCGCGGCCTCGCGCTCCTTCAGCTCGGCGACGAGCCGCGTCAGCTTCGGATCGTTCTTCTCGTAGGGAATGCCGGCCCGGTCGAGCTCGGCGATGACGTTGGAGCGTCCGGCCTGGTCCGACACCAGCACCTTGCGGTGATTGCCGACGGATTCCGGCGGCACGTGCTCGTAGGTCTGAGGGTCCTTCAGCACGGCGGACGCATGGATGCCGGTCTTGGTGACGAAGGCGCTTTCGCCGACATAAGCCGCGTGCCGGTTGGGCGCGCGGTTGAGCATGTCGTCGAGCGTGCGCGACACCTTCATCAGCGTCGTCATCTTCTCTGGCGTAACGCCGATCTCAAGCTTCTCGGAGAACTCCTTCTTCAGCCTGAGCGTCGGGATCAGCGAGCAGAGATTGGCGTTGCCGCAGCGCTCCCCTAACCCGTTCAGCGTGCCCTGGATCTGGCGCACGCCGGCGCGCACCGCCGCAAGCGAGTTCGCCACCGCCTGCTCGGTATCGTTATGGGCGTGGATGCCGAGATGGCTGCCGGGGATGTGGCGCACGACGTCGCCGACGATGGTTTCGATCTCATGTGGCATGGTGCCGCCATTGGTGTCGCACAACACCACCCAGCGCGCGCCGGCCTCATAGGCGGCCTTGGCGCACGCCAGCGCGAACTCGGCATTCTCCTTGTAGCCGTCGAAGAAATGCTCGCAATCGACCATCACCTCGCGCCCGGCAGCCGTCGCCGCGGCGACGCTGTCACGGATCGAAGCGAGGTTCTCCTCGTTCGTGGTCTCCAGCGCGACGCGCACCTGATAGGCGCTCGATTTCGCGACGAAGCAGATCGCGTCCGCCTTCGCCTCCAGGATCGTCGCCAACCCGGGATCGTTGGACGCCGAGCGGCCTGGACGCCGCGTCATGCCGAAGGCGGTGAAGCGTGCATGGTCGAATTTCGGCTTTGCCGAGAAGAATTCGGTGTCGGTCGGGTTGGCGCCGGGATAACCGCCCTCGACATAGTCGATGCCGAGTTCGTCCAGCATTTGCGCAATCACCTGCTTGTCCTGCAAGGTGAAATCGACGCCATTGGTCTGCGCGCCGTCGCGCAGGGTGGTGTCGAAGAGATAGAGACGTTCGCGGCTCACGGCGTACCTCCCGCGGCAGTGCCATTCGCCAGCGTCTTCTGCATCGTGGTGTTGGCGAGCCACTCGCCCTCAATACTCACGCTGTTGCGCTGCTTGGCGACGTAGCCGCGCTTGCGGAAGAAATCGAGCGCGTTGTCGCTGGCATCGACCGAAAGCGTCTTGGTGCCGCGCGCGCCGGCGAGCTTTTCCAGCGCGTCGCACAGCATCGCGCCGACGCCCTGCCCGGCCACGCTCGGATGCACGTAGAGCATGTCGATCTGGTTGTTGTTCTTCAGCGAAGCAAAGCCGACCGGCGAATTCTGGATGGTTGCGATCAGCGTCAACTCCCCGGCGAGCTTCTTGCCGAAGGCCACCTCGTCATCAGCCACGGCTGCCCAGGCTTCCTGCTGCGTCTCGCCGTAGTCGTCGCCGGTCAGTTCCTGGATCGCGGCCACGAAGATCGCCGCCAGCATCGGCGTATCCGCCGGCAGGAACGGTCGCAGTCCGGGTTGTGGGAGTGCCTGTGCCATCATGCCAACTCCCATGTGGTCACGGGTTTGCCGTCGGCCCCCTTGCCGTCTTTCAGCACGACGCCCTTGGCCGCAAGCTCGTCGCGGATGCGATCGGACTCCTTGAAATCCTTCCGCGCACGTGCGGCCGCACGATCCAAGATCAGGCCTTCAACCCATTTCGGATCGATGCCACTCGCCTGCTGCTTGCGGCCCTTCCATTCCGCGGCACTCTGGCCGAGGAAGCCCAGGAAGCGGAGCGATGCCGCAAAAGTGCCGCGCGCCTCTCCATCGCTCACAGCCGCATTCCGCAATCCGTGCAGCGCCGTGATCGTCTGCGCCGTGTTGAGATCGTCGGACAATGCCTCGACCACGCCCTCAGCCGGCCGATCGCCCACGGCATCTGCTGCCACGGCGTACCAGTCGTCGAGCGTCCTGGCGCTTTCTTCCAATCCCTTCAGCGTCCAGTCGATCGGCGAGCGATAGTGCGTCTTGAGCATGTTCAGGCGCAGCACTTCGCCCGGCCAATCCGCCAGCAACTCCCTGATCGTGACGAAGTTGCCGAGCGACTTCGACATCTTCTCGCCTTCGACCTGCAGGAAGCCGTTGTGCATCCAGGTGTTCGCCATACGCGCTTCGTGGAAGGCGCAGCAGCTTTGCGCGAGCTCGTTCTCATGATGCGGGAACACGAGGTCGATGCCGCCGCCATGGATGTCGAACTGCTCGCCGAGATGCTTCCAGGCCATCGCCGAGCATTCGATATGCCAGCCCGGACGTCCCGGCGCTGCGATGCCTGACGGCGACGGCCACGACGGCTCGCCGGGCTTGGACGGCTTCCACAGCACGAAATCGGTGTTGTCGCGCTTGTAGGGGGCAACATCGACGCGGGCGCCCGCGATCATCTCGTCCAGCGAGCGGTTGGCGAGCGCGCCGTAACGCGGCAGCACGCCGTTGGCGGCGTTCATCGCCTGCGGCGAGAACAGCACGTGGTCTTCGGCGACATAGGCAAAACCATCTGTGACCAGCTTCTCGATCAGCACCCGCATCTCCGCGATGTGCTCGGTCGCGCGCGGCTCGACGGTGGGGCGCAACGCGCCGAGCGCGTCGACGTCCTCGTGAAACTGGCGCTCCGTCTGCTCGGTGACCTTGCGGATCGCCTCGTTCAGCGGCAGGCCGGGATAATCCCGCGCAGCGCGGTCGTTGATCTTGTCGTCGACGTCGGTGACGTTCCGGACATATTTGACGCGGTTCTCGCCATAGACGTGCCGCAGCAAGCGGAACAGCACGTCGAAGACGATCACCGGGCGCGCGTTGCCGATATGGGCGAAGTCATAGACCGTCGGCCCGCAGACATACATGCGCACATTGTTGGGATCGAGCGGCACGAAGGGCCGCTTTTCCCGGGTCAACGTATCGTACAGACGCAATTGCATGGAATACCCGTCCCTTGTGGCCGGGGCGTCACGTGATCTCGATGTGAGAAAAGACGGCCTCAGCCAGCGAATCGCTAGCTAATAATCTCGCGGCAAATGCTGCAGATGGCGAGGTGGCCGTTCATGGTTCCACCATGGCGCCATCCGGGGGACGGCGTCAAGGGCTGTTTGCGCCCGTTCTGAAGGCGATTCCGCCCCTTCCGATGATTCCAAACGCACCATGGTTAATCATTATTAACGTATTGGGCGTAATCGGATAGGCACTGGTTCCCTTCCCCACTCGGTGCTCCATGCGATTTCGATCGGCATTCCTTGCCTGCACATTCATTTTAGCCACCTCCGCCGCACTGGCCGACAGCCGCGTCTTCATCATCGCCAACCATGATGACGGCTATGGTGTCGACGAATGCCTCGCGCGGGGCGACAAGTGCGGGGCGCACGCCGCCCGCTCCTATTGCCAGTCACGAGATTTTGCCCAGGCCACCGCCTATCGCCGCGTCGATCCTGACGAAATTACCGGCGCCGTTCCGAAGGCCGCGGGAAACTGCAGCGGCGCCGCCTGCGGCGAATATATCGCCATCACCTGCCAGCGCTGATCCGGCCAAGGGGCACCAATGGCCGGTATTCTCACGGGGTTTTGCCACATCGGGGCCCCGGAAACGACGTGACGCTGCCCCGAGAAACGGCTATTGCAGGCGGCCTTGGCCGCGCCTTCGGGCTCGCCCGCCGCGCGGCGTCATTCTGTGACTGGACATGCCCAATCGCCTGAACTCTTGCTTCTCCCGCTGGATTTTGATGTGCGCCCTTCTGGTCGGCACTGCCCTGCCGGCCACTGATGCCTTGGCGCAGACGCCTGACGATGCTTACGCGCAGATGTCTCAGGACGCGCCGCCGGGCGCGCCGTCCAATCCGATCTGCATCCGGCTCGAGGGTCAGCTTGCGAGCATCGACCGCGGAGGCGGCAGCGGCGATTCGATCAGGGACGAGCAGATCCGCCGCTACCAGGAAGCCGCCTCGAGACAGCAGGCAGAGCTCGACCGTGTGATCGCGCAGGGGCGGCGCATGGGCTGCGATGGCTCCGGCTTCTTCTCGCTGTTCAACAACGGCCCGGCGCAATGCGGTCCGATCAACACCCAGATCCAGCAGATGCGCAGCAATCTCGATCAAATCATGATGACCCTGGAGCGGATGCGCAGCGGCGGGCTCGGCGGCGGCGACCGCGAGAACCAGCGCCGCTCGGTGTTGACTGCGCTCGCGCAGAACAATTGCGGCCCGCAATATGCCAATGCCGTGCGGGGGCCTGGCAATTTCCTCGACAATCTCTTTGGCAATCGTAACGATGATAACGTGACCATTGCGCCGCCGACCGGCGACCTCGCCCCGCAATCCGGCACCTACCGTACGGTCTGCGTGCGAAGCTGTGACGGCGCCTATTTCCCGATCTCGTTTGCGACGGTGCAGGGACGCTTCGCCGACGACGAGAAGACCTGCAAGGCGCAGTGCCCGGCGGCGGAAGCAACCCTGTTCGCCTATCGCAATCCCGGCGAGGACATCAACCAGGCGGTCTCGGTCAATGGCCAGCCCTATACGTCGCTGCCGAACGCGTTCAAGTTCCGCACCGAGTTCAACCCGTCCTGCTCCTGCAAGCCGGCAGGGCAGACCTGGGCGGAGGCGCTGAAATCGGTCGACGACAAGGCCGCCGTCGAGCAGCAGGGCGACATCATCGTCACCGAGGAGAGCGCGCGGAAGATGCAGCAACGCGCGCAACAGCAGTCCACCAAGCAAGCCCCGGCCGGGAAGAAGGGCGCGACATCAGCGAATGCCAGCCCGGCGCCCGACGCACCGGCGGCGCCGGTCGACCAGACCCCGCCGGGAGATCGGCCGATCCGCACCGTTGGCCCGACTTTCCTCCCGAAGAAACAACAATAATCAGCCCTCGAACGCCTCCACCGAAGCGCGGGTACCGCGCGTCACGAGCTTCTCGTCCGGCTGCGGCAACGCCTCGCCGCGATCGCGGAAGCGGTTGGTGATGGGATAGCGGCGGTCGCGGCCGAAATTCTTTGGTGTGACCTTGACGCCGGGCGCGGCCTGCCGGCGCTTGTATTCGGCGATGGAAAGCAGCCGGTCGATACGCGCGACCAGT
The DNA here is from genome assembly GCF_059512385.1 of Bradyrhizobium sp. Crot121. Taxonomy (NCBI): domain Bacteria; kingdom Pseudomonadati; phylum Pseudomonadota; class Alphaproteobacteria; order Hyphomicrobiales; family Nitrobacteraceae; genus Bradyrhizobium; species Bradyrhizobium sp. Crot121. The sequence continues at coordinate 131,115 of NZ_JCAMOR010000018.1, forward strand.
TCGCGATCGAAGCCTGCGGCGACGATCGACGCGAGCGGCTCCTCGCGCTCGACCAGGCGTTCCAGGATCGCATCGAGCACGTCGTAAGGCGGCAGCGAGTCCTGATCGGTCTGGTTCTCGCGCAGTTCGGCCGTCGGCGGCCGCGTGATGATCGAGGGCGGGATCACCTCGCCCGACGGGCCGAGCGCGCCGTCCGGCTTCCAGGTGTTGCGCAGGGCGGAAAGCCGGAACACCTCGGTCTTGTAGATGTCCTTGATCGGGTTGAAGCCGCCATTCATGTCGCCGTAGAGCGTGGCATAGCCGACCGACATCTCCGACTTGTTGCCGGTAGTCACCACCATCGCGCCGGTTTTGTTGGAGAGCGCCATCAACAAGGTGCCGCGGGTCCGCGCCTGCAAATTCTCCTCGGTGATGTCGCGCGGCAGGCCCTTGAACGGCTCGGCAAGGATCTTCTCGAACCCGCTCACGGCGTCCGCGATCGGCAGCACCTCGTAGCGGATGCCGAGCATCCTGGTCAGGCTTGCCGCATCATCCAGCGACACCTGCGCGGTGTAGCGGAACGGCAGCATCACGCCGAGGACCTGCTCAGTACCGAGCGCGTCCACCGCAATCGCCGCGCAGAGCGCCGAATCGATGCCGCCGGAGACGCCGAGTAGCACCCCCGGAAAGCCGTTCTTGCGGACATAGTCGCGCAAACCGAGCACGCAGGCCGCATAGTTCGCCTTGTCGCCCTCGAGCAGTGGCATGATCGGTCCGTTGCAGCGCCAGCCCGCCTCGCTCCTGGTCCAGCGCAGCGTCGTGATGCTCTCCTCGAAGGCCGGAAGCTGCGCCGCCACCGACAGATCAGCGTTGAGCGCGAACGAGGCGCCGTCGAACACCAATTCGTCCTGCCCGCCCACCTCGTTCAGATAGATCAAGGGCAAGCCGCTTTCGGTGACGCGGGCGACCGCGATCGAAAGCCGGAGATCGTTCTTGTCGCGCGCATAGGGCGAGCCGTTCGGCACGACCAGAATCTCCGCGCCGGTCTCGGCGAGACATTCGACGACGTTCTCATAATCCTCGGACTCTTCGAGCCAGATGTCCTCGCAAATGGGCACGCCGACCCGGACACCCTTCACGGTGACCGGCCCCGGCGCCGGTCCGCGTGCGAATAGCCGCTTCTCGTCGAACACGCCGTAGTTCGGCAAGTTGGCCTTGAAGCGCAGCGCTGCGATGCGGCCGCCGTCGAGCAGCGCGCAGGCGTTATAGAGCTTGCCGTCCTCGACCCAGGGCGTCCCGATCAGGACCGCCGGACCGCCATCAGCCGTCTCGCGCGCCAGTTCCTCGACTGCGGCACGGCAGGCGGCCTGGAACGCCGGCTTCAGGATCAGGTCCTCCGGCGGATAGCCGGCGATGAACAGCTCCGACAGCACCATGAGATCGGCGCCGGCGGCCTTCGCCGTCTGCCGCGCGGCGCTCGCCTTCGCGGCGTTGCCGGCGACGTCGCCGACAGTCGGATTGAGTTGCGCGAGTGTAACAATGAACTCAGGTTCGCTCATGGGATCAATGGTGCCTTGCACCCCTGTAAACTGCAATCGTCTGCGTTAGATCATGCCCATGCGCTCGGCGAGGGCGAACAGCCAGAACAGCCCGGCCATCACCAGCGTCACGCCGACCGCGGCCGAGCCCATGTCCTTGACCCGACCGATCTGCGGATCATGGTCCGTGGTCAGACGGTCGGCGAGCTTCTCGATCGCGGTGTTGAGCAGCTCGATCACGAGCACCAGCACCACCGATGCAACGAGCTCGACGGAGCGCATCACGGTGGCGCCGATCAGCCACGCCGCCGGCACCGACAACAACAGCGCCACCACCTCCTCGCGAACCGCCTGCTCGGAACGGATCGCAAAGCCAAGGCCGTTCCACGAATTGATGGTGGCCCGCCAGAACCGCAGCAAGTGTTAGAGCCCCGCTACTGCCGGCATCGGTTTGACCTTGCTCGCCCGCTCCTGTTTCAGGAGCTCTGCGATCAGGAAGGCCATATCGATCGACTGTTCGGCGTTGAGACGGGGATCGCAGACCGTGTGGTAGCGGTCGTTGAGATCCTCGTCCGTGATCGCGCGCGCGCCGCCGATGCATTCGGTGACATCCTGCCCGGTCATCTCCAGGTGAACGCCGCCGGCGTAGGTGCCTTCGGCCTGGTGGATGGCGAAGAACGACTTCACTTCCGACAACACCCGGTCGAACGGACGGGTCTTGTAGCCTGATGTCGAGGTGATGGTGTTGCCGTGCATGGGATCGCAGGACCACACCACCGTGCGCCCTTCCCGCTGCACCGCCCGGATCAGCGCCGGCAGATGCTCGGCAACCTTGTCGGCGCCGAAGCGGGCGATCAACGTCAGCCGGCCGGGCTCGTTGTCAGGGTTCAGCACGTCGATCAGCTTCAACAACTCATCGGCCTTCAGCGACGGGCCGCATTTCAGGCCGATCGGATTCTTGATGCCGCGGAAATATTCGACATGGCCGTTCTCGAGCTGGCGGGTGCGGTCGCCGATCCAGATCATGTGGCCCGAGGTCGCGTACCAGTCGCCGGTCGTGGAATCGACCCGCGTCAGCGCCTGCTCATAGCCGAGCAGCAGGGCCTCGTGGCTGGTATAGAAATCGGTCGATCGCAGTTCCGGATGGCTCTCGAGGTCTAGGCCGCAGGCACGCATGAAGTTCAGCGCTTCCGAGATGCGGTCGGCGAGTTCCTTGTAGCGGCGTGACTGCGGCGAGTCCTTCAGGAAGCCGAGCATCCACTGGTGCACGCTCCCAAGATTGGCGAAGCCGCCGGTGGCGAACGCCCGCAGCAAATTGAGGGTCGCCGCCGACTGCCGATAGGCCATCAACTGGCGCTGCGGGTCGGGCGTGCGCGCCTCCTTCGTGAAGGCAATGTCGTTGATGATGTCGCCGCGATAGCTCGGCAGTTCGACGTCGCCTGCCTTCTCGGTCGGCGAGGAGCGCGGCTTGGCGAATTGTCCGGCGATGCGGCCAACCTTCACCACTGGCAGCGCGCCGGCATAGGTCAGGACTACCGCCATCTGCAGCAGCACACGGAAGAAGTCGCGGATGTTGTTGGCGCCGTGCTCGGCAAAACTCTCCGCGCAGTCGCCGCCCTGCAAGAGGAAAGCCTCGCCGGCAGCGACACGCGCCAGCGCCTTCTTCAGGTTGCGGGCTTCGCCCGCGAACACCAGCGGCGGAAAGGTCGCAAGCTGCGCCTCCACGTCGGCCAGTACCTTGGCATCCGGATAGTCCGGCATCTGCAAGACCGTCTTGGCGCGCCAACTGTCGGGTGTCCAGCGCTCGGACATGGGCGTTAACTCCTGAGCAAAAACCGCTACTTATCCGGGAAAGCGAAGCTATATATACAGGCTGTCGAAGGACCGCCAGCCGGAATTCCATCTGTCCGCTCAAGCTCTTGCAACAACAGTCGAATTCGCATTTGTTAGAGCAAAACGTCAACGCTTAAGGAAAATCCGTAAGTGGCTGAGGCTGCGCTCGACGACGTCTTCGCCGACGACATCATTGTACCCGCCATCGACGGCTACCCTCTCGGAGCGACGCTGTTCCTGCCCCGCGGCGCCAAGCGGCAAGCGGTCCTGATCAATTCGGCGACCGCCGTGCCGCGCAAGGTCTACAAGGGCTTTGCCGCCTATCTCGCCAAGCGCGGCTCCGTCGTCCTCACCTACGATTATCGCGGCACCGGCGATTCCGGGCCGAAGTCCGTGAGCGGAGACAAGCAGCCGAAATCGCTGGTCGGCTTCAAGGCTTCGATGTCGGACTGGGCCGCACTCGACGTCACCGCCGCCGTGAGATGGATGCGCGAGCGCAACCGGGCGCTGCCGCTCGCTTATATCGGCCATTCCTTCGGTGGCCAGGCGCTGGGACTGATCCCGAACAACATCGAGGTGTCGCGCGCGCTCCTGGTCGCCTCGCAGGCCGCGACCTGGCGATTGATGGCCTCGCCCGAACGCTATCGGGTCTTTGCCGCCATGAACTACGTCCTCCTGCCGTTGACCCGCATGCTCGGCTACACACCGGGCTGGGCGGGGCTCGGCATGGATTTGCCAAAGGGGGTGTTCGAGCAATGGACGAATTGGGTGAACAGCCCGCGCTATCTGTTCGATGATGCCGCGCTCACCGCGGTGTCGAATTTCGCAAAGTTCGAGGGCCCCCTGCGCGCGCTCTGCATCAGCGACGATCCCTGGGCGACGCGGCCCGCGGTCGAATTGCTGTGCTCGGGATTTGGCGCCGCCAAACCGGAGATCATCGCGATCACGCCTGATGATGCCGGCGTTGCGAAGATCGGCCATTTCGGTTTCTTCCGTCCCGAGCACCGCGACACGCTCTGGCGCGGTGCCGCGGAATGGCTCGAGGCAAGCGAGTGAGGTCAGGCCGTAGGATGGGTGGAGCGCAGCGAAGCAATCCATTTTCTCCGCAAGTGGCGCGATGGATTGCTTCGCTGCGCTCGCAACGACGGGGATGGGCTCTGATTCAACTTTCAAACAGCGTGAGGATGTGCGTTCGCGCTCTCGCGGCATGAAGTGCCCGAGCTTTGCGTCTCGTTTCACCCTCTCATCGAACAGAGGGCGCAGGGAAAGCCGGGTGCCGGTTGCACCCATGGGTCCCGTGCAACAAAAAG
>NZ_JCAMOR010000019.1:0-134964 GCF_059512385.1 Bradyrhizobium sp. Crot121
AAGGCTTCCTCCTAAAAGAAAGCCTTGAATCACGTTCCGTCTGATTTGAGAATCCCAAGAGTCCACACAGCCTAGTCCATTTCGCGAAATTCATGTCATTGGAAACCAAGATACTGAGCCATTTGGCTTCCGCATAAAATAGTAATTCCGTGTATTTCAAATCCCCACGAAGTCTGATGCCGTGCTCCACGGCGGTGCCGCGAACTCGGAGACGCGCAAGACTAGCCGGCACTCAGTTCGGCTATTTGTTGCGGTGTCAGCCAACCTTTTGCGGCTGGAGCGGCACCAGCGTCTTCAAGCTGCGAGGTGCTGCTCGTGCACGGCGTTCGCGGAGGCATCGTTAACCGCCTTGCATAGGAAGCGAGCAAGCGCCGTCTTCCGAGAGTCGCGGTCGAGGGCGTAGGCGGTCTGCTTGAATTCAACACCGTCGAGCAGTCCCTGGATATAGCCGGAGATTGTGTCGGCAGCCATTATGAGAGCGGTGTCAATCGTGTGGATGTACTTGCTTGTGACCGATCCCTTGGCGTGACCGATAAGAGCTGCGATCGTGATCTCGGTGAATCCGAGGTCGTTCGCAATGCTCGCGAAGCTGTGCCTCAATACGTGCGGCGTGATATCGGCGAGTGACGTATCGCGGAAGATTTTCTCCCAATGATTGGGGAAACTGCCGAACGCATTATCGTCACCTTGCCCCGCAAAAACGTAAGTGCCGACCTTGGCCGCCCATCGACCTTCTAGAAATTCCACTACGGGCAACCCGATAGCTCGAGTGGAGGCGCCCTCCTTACTATCTGCCAGACGCAGACAGCTTGCTTCCATGTCAGTCTCGATCCACCGCAGCTTTATCATCTCAGAACGGCGACATCCTGTGAGAGCAATTTGGCGGATGATGTCGGTCGTGATTTGGTAGCTCTCGTCCTCGGCCGCCTTGCGCAAAATTCCACCAAGAATGCGATACTCTGCTTCGGTCAGACGACGGCTACGGACCCTATCCTTCGGCTTGCGAATTCCGCGAGCTGGGTTGGTCTCGATGATGCCGGCGTCGACAGCATAGGAGAGGATCCCTCCGAGGAGACCGACGGTCCGCGTGGCAGTACCGGCTCCTCCTCGCACGATCGCTTTGCCTCGCAATTTTTTGGTCTTGACACTGGCGCGGGTCTTCCCGGCCATGATGTCCTTCAAGACCTTGTTGATGTCAGCCTTGACGAGGTCTTTTACGCGCCTGGTGCCAATCAGCGGCACGATATGGCGGTTAATACGGCCGGTGTCGGTTACGATGGTTGACGCTTTTTTCGCGCGCCCACCTTTTCCAAGTATGAGACCCGCCTTCAGGTCGGTGAAATAGAGGTCGCATAGCTCTTTGACTGTGATCGCATTGTGATCGAGCTGACGCTCCTCGGCCGGATTGTCGCCTTGCGCAACCCGCCCTAACTGAATCTTCGCCTCCTTCCTTGCTAGCTCTGGCGTCCAGACGCCATGCTGCCCGATAGTGTAGCGACGTGAACGGCCGGCCGAACGATACTGAATTAGGTAGCTACGTTTGCCTGACGCGAACACCCGGAGACCAAAGCCGGGCAGTTCGTCATCCCAAATGACGTAGTCCTTTTCCCGGGGTTCCGCGGCGTCGGCGACCCGCTTACTGAGCTTTGTCATCGAATTTCTCCGACTTGAAGCCCGTCTCTCGCGTAAGCACCACGTAAGCAGGTGGAGGGAAATCGGGGCGCACAGCAGGGTAGGAGCTGCGGGCCGCCGGTTCTAGTTTCCACAATGATATTAGTAGGATAGCGAAGCATTGAGTGCCCTATCGCGCATTTGCGTAGGGCAGGTTAAATTGCTCCGAAGGCAAAGGTCACACGTTCGAATCGTGTCGGGTGCGCCATATTGTTGCTTTTTGACCGGTTACACCCTTTGCTTGGCTTACCGCCAACGAGGCGCCGACGGTAGTTCGGATGGGAACGCATCTAGCTGTCTATTCTGAGAAGAATCGGAGTTTTCTTCCGATAGTTACGAAGCTCCCGCTAAAGCCCGAAGGTATAAGACGAGTTTTGGGCAGCCCTCTCCGTTATTGCCTGGGTGCAGAATTCCTCTATCTTCCTGAGCAGTCAGATCGGGCAGGTGAGCTGAAACTTTGCTGGGCCCGTATCGGCTCAATCTCGCTTCCTCAAGTCAAGATGACACGCTCTGTCGACGAGATTGGAGAGTACGATCTCCAATCGCTTGAGCATCTTGATGACGTGAGAATCGGCGATCGATATGTCAAGCGCCAAAAAGAGAAAGACGGCAGGTTCGTAACTGTTGATGAGTTCTGCTCTCAATCGCTAATTGATGGCATCGCGCGTGAACCCGAGGCGCTGTCATCTACATCCCGCGCTGACTTTGAGAATCTGTGCGCAGAGCTTTTTGTTAGACGAGGATTCAAGGTCGACCTGTTTCGGCCATCGAAAGATGGCGGTATCGATTTTCTTGCGGTCCAAGACGAAAGAACTGATCCGATAATATTTGCTGTACAATGCAAGCAGCCCGATATCAGAGAAGGCAAATCGCGACACTCAGTTGGACGTCCGATCGTTCAACAGATTTATGGTGCCGCTAAGGCTTGGGATCTGTCGGGCGGAATTGTTGTGTCCGGTTCAACCTATAGCGTCGAAGCAAAGAGGTTTAGCGAAATAAAGCCGACTGAGATGCAACTCTACTCCGGAGCTGACGTCTTAGAATGGATTACGCGTTACAGGTGGAACGTGGACGAGTGATGCTCGGAGAAGGACCATCCTGACCTACGGCGGCTTCGAATCGGTGTTTCCGTCCTGAGCTTGAACACACTTAGGCTGCACCAGCAATATCTTGGCCCCTCTTGCCGTCGCGAATGTTTTCCGTGCGGAGCGTGATCAAAGGGGCCGTGTCGCATGTTGTGCGGCGTAGGCACCGCAACGATGTACGAGGTCCCGGTCTCGCTCTGCCCGGCGCGCCAGTTTGTCCTTATTTTGCAACCCGGTGTGCGCGCCCCAACCGAGACCGTAGCTCGGTCTCATTCGCGTTGGTCGCTTCGAGCGACATTTCTGGCACGAATGTCCGCTCATTGTCACAAGCGGAGAAACTCGGCTTGAGCGGACGACTTCCGCTCCTCCCGATAACTCACTTCATCGAAATCCTCAGGCCGCTGAGGTTGGCGGCGAACTCCATTCCCGCTTTCGGCCCCTTCAGGATGAGCACGACGCCCTTTTCATTTCTCAAGTTGACGCCTCCTGCGCCGCCAACCAGGGCGCCGCCGGCGCCGACCGCGCTATAGGTGCCGGCAAAATCGGTCACGTCAACTATGCCGGAGGCCCAACCTTCCAGCCGGCTGACGGATGCGCCGGCGGTGACGCCGAGGCTGAGGCCGGAAACCCGGAACGGATAGTTGCGGCCGCGATATGTCAGGACGCCGGTGCCGCCGCCGGCGCCGACCAGCAGGCCCGCTTTCGCGAAATTGACCCGCACGTAGCCCGGCGCTTGCGCTTGCGATGACGTTACCGGAAATACGAAGGCGAGCAGCGCGATCACCGCAAGACGAATTGCAGATGATTCCATTGCAATGTTTCCGCGTTTTCAAGGATTCGTCGCGTCCACCTTCTTCCACGTCTGGTCCGGATCGAACAGATACGTACGCTTGGCGATGACCGCCGTGCGTTCGCCGAGATCCTTCTGATAAACGGTGCCCGCGTGGTTGACCATGAAGGTCATGACACCTGAATTGCCATACTCTGCGGGATAGGCGATCAGCCCGAAGCCGCCGATCATCTTGCCTTTAACGACATAATTCACGGCTCCACCGGGCGCGTTGGGCCCCTGCCCTTTCAGGATTCGGAAGTAGTAGCCGTGGTAGGGCGCGCTGCCCTCCGCGCCAGCCTTATAGCCTTCCGTTGCCGCCTGCGCCGCGAGCTCACCGAGGGGACTTTGGTCGCGATCGTCGCGCCAGAACAGGCCATCCTTCTTGCCGGGAGTGCTGACAATCCGTTGCGCATAGAGCCCGGCGCCGTCGCCGGTGCGATCCTTGTCCGCATACTCGTTCTCGGCATCGACAAAGGCGAGCGCGGTTTGAATGGCATCGAGCTCGTTGCGTCCGATGCGGCGATACAGGATCTCGAGGCGACCCGCGGCGGAATCAAACTCCCAGCCATCCCTGTTGTTAACCAGAGGGATCGGGAACGGGAAGTCATCCGCGCCCAGGATGAGCGTTGCCTTCTTGTTTCCTTCCGCCTTGATCGAATGCTTGGCTTCATACGCGGACACGAAGCGTTCACGCGTCTCGGCGTCGGCGACATCATCGCCTGACGCGATGATGTCCTCGGCGTCCTTGCCGAGAACCTTCAGCACGGCTCTCTTCTCGCCGGTCTTGACGGCGGCAGCCAGCGCGGCCGCGGCGCCCTCCGGCGAAGGATAGGCCTGTTGCGCGTGAGCCGATGTGATCGGGAGCGCCAGCATGATGAGGGCGGCGACAGCGGCCGCGGGGTGCGCCAACCGGAGCGACTGAACGATCGTCATGGTGTTGGCTCCGATGCTGTGGGAATCCGCGCGCCGGCGGCAAGCCAGTCGCCGTAGGTCCGGAATTTCAATCCGAGCTTGTCGTAGTAGACCCTGAGATAGCCGTCGCTACCGCGCGTGACAGCTTCCGGCATGATGCCCTGCACTTCCTGCGCCATCACACCGACATAGGACTTGTTGCTGCCGAGATAGCTGAAGCGGTAGTAGCCAAGACCGTTGGCGAGGTGGCCGAGCAGCACGACGTCATGCTTCAGCGCGATATCGGAGCGCCGTCCGCCGCCACCACGGAAGCCCCCGCCGCCTCCGCCACGGAAACCTCCACCGCCCCCGCGAATCGCGGCGCCCTGGAAACCACCGCCCCCGCGGCCGGCTAAGGCAACAGCGCCTCCCGCCCGTCCGGCAAAGCTTGCCTGGCCTCGGGCGGCCTGCAGATTGGCAGCCCTGCCGGATGACACATTTTTGAAGGCCGTGTCGCGGCCGCCGCCGCCACGCGCCGCATTGCGACCGCGGTCAGCAGCCCCCGCACGACCGCCCCCTGCTTTGGCGCGATCGGCCGCGGCTGAGCGATTGGCGCGATCTCCGCCGGGACGATCACGAGAGGCGACGCCCTCGCGGCCGCGATCACCAGCGCGATCTCCGACGCGATCACCGCCGCCGGGTCGATCCTGTCCGGAACGCAGCACCTGCTCGCCGCCGCGGCCGCGGAAATCCATCCGGTTGGCACTTCCCGCCTTCAGGTTGTTGTTGCCGAAACGCTGCTGAACATTGGCGTTGTTGTATCGGACGCCTTGCCGATGCGCCGGGTTGTGCTGCCAATTGTTTCCGACGTTGGTGACCCTGTTGTAGTGGTTGACGTAGAGGTTGCGGTTGCCCCAATTGAAGCCGCCGCCCCAATAATTACCCCAGCGGCCGATCGCCCAGGCAGTACCGAAGGCAAGGCCCGCCGCGATCACGCCCGCGCCAATATAAGATGGGTAGCCGAAGTAATAGGGCGGATAGTCCGCATATGGCCACGTGCCGTAGACGGTGGCCGGATCGTAATAGGGAACGTACATCGTATTTGGGGCAGCCGAATCGATGACGATCACCTGCTTGTTGTCCTGGGTCTGCACGCTGACCTTCTGCTGCTTGGTCGTCACCAGCTTGTTGTTGGCCTGGGCCTTGGCGCGGAGCCGCTGGATCGCGTCCATCACATCTGGCTGCTGCGCGAGCACGGCATCGCCGAGATTCTTGGTCCAGTCGATCTTGTCGCTCATCATCGAAAGAACCGCTGCGGTGCTGACCAATGCCTTCACGCTGTCGTCCCAGGACTGTTTGTCGACCTCGTTCTTCAGTGCATCGCCCTTCAGGTTCTTGTGCGAAGTCACCCAACGGTCGGCCTGCACGATCTCCAGCGGATAGGTCGACGCCGCGAGCACGTTCGCCAGGAGGTCGTCGGGATAGAGTGCAATCGGCGCGACCAGCGCCTCGAGCTGTTCAGGCTTCAACAATTGTTCGCTCGGCGCAGCCTGTGACGCCCCCTGCGGCTGACCGCCCTGATCGGGCGGAGAACTGGTCGCCTGCGCAAAGGCTGCGACGGGAGCCAACAGAAACAGTGCGAGCGCGAGCAAGATCCTGCCGCAACGAGACATCACAACCTCCATGAGCCTCACATGCCGCAAGCATCAGTCCACGGCATGCGCGTCTCTTGATCGAGATCAAAGAAACCAAGCGCCGTTCATCTGGATAGCGGCATTGCTGCGACGCGACATGTTCGCGCGGATACCTGGATCGGGACCAACTCCCGCGGCGAAGACAGGTCGTGCCGAAGGTTAGCGAGCAAGTGGCAGTTTGATGCGGAACAGCGCCCCGCTGCCGCTCCGGTTTTCCACGGTGATCTGGCCGTGGTGCGCTTCCACGATCGTGCGGGCGATCGCGAGTCCCATTCCCATGCCGTGCGTCTTGGTGGTGAAGAACGGCTCAAAGACATCCTTCAGATGATCGTCGGCGACGCCCGGGCCGGTATCACCGACCAGGATCTCGGCCTGTTCATTCGAGATGCCCATCGCGACGATCACCTCCCGCTTCTCGCTTTGCGATTCCGATATAACGTCGATCGCGTTCATGATGAGATTGAGGACAACCTGCTGAAGTTGGATGGAATCTCCCTTGACGCGCAGCGTCATTGGCGCCGGAACATATTTCAGCATCACATCGCGGCCTTCGGCCGAAGCCGAAATGACGCCGACGGCTTCCCTTACGGTCTCGTTGAGATCAATCTCGCTAACTTCAATTGGCGCCCTTTTCAGCATGTTGCGAAGACGGCGGATCACTTCGCTCGCCCGCTGATCATCACGCCTGATGTCGGCCAGGATTTCTCGTATTTCGTCGAGATCTGGCGAGATCGATTTCAGCATCAGCTCCGCCGTTTCGGTATTGGTGAGAATGGAGCCGAGCGGCTGGTTCAGCTCATGTGCGAGCGAGGTCGCCATCTCTCCGGCAGCCGAATAGCGGTTGACCCGCGCAAGCTCCGCCAGCCGTTGCCGCGCTTCGACCTCAGCGAGACGACGGCGACGACGTTCATGGAGCAATCCACTGATCAGGCCAGCCTGCACCAGAATCACGCTCGCGATGAGCGCGACCTGCCATCGATATCTTTCCCAGAATGTCGGCTCGCGAAACAGGATTTCGCTTCCCGCGGGCAGGTTGCTCTCGCTGATGCCCCAGCGTTGCAGCTCGCGCCAGTCGTATTTCGGAGCTGCAAATCCAATCGGCTCGATCTTGATGTCGGCCGGCTTCTCGCCACCGAGAATCCGGATCACGGCATTGACGGTTTTCTCGCTCGATGCGCTGATGGAATGCATCGGGCCGCCGACCGTGTCCTGGCCGAAAAAGGCTTCCTGGAAGGAAAAGATAGGGGCATTCGCGACTGCATGAAGACTGCGCAATGCGAGATCGCCTTCATGGGCAACACCTGCCGCGTCGACCGACATCAAGCCCCAGAACAGGACGGTGTGTGGCGGAAGTGTCGCCGCCCGCTGCAGGATTTCCTGGAATGACAGGTCCGCGTACCACACGAATGCGATCCGGCTTTCGAACGGCTTCGCTTCCCTTTTTGCTTCCTCGAGCCAGAACTTCTCCAGGGGCGAGGCGCCGATCAGAACGGCAATCGTCTGCGTCTCCGGCAGGACCTTAAGAATGCTGGCGAAAAAGGTTGAGAAATCATTGTGCACCGAAATGACCGTGTCGTTGTCTGTGAGTCCGGCGCGGTTCACCAATCGCTGTTCGACCGCCGTCAGGACCATGGGCGTCCCTGGGAAGAGCTCCGCGCGGTATTTCTGGACGAACCCGGCCGCAGGTGCCCCGATGCTGATCACAATGTCGGGCGCCGCACCCTGATAGAGCGCGCGCAGATAATCGACGAAGGGCGCTTCCGAGCCCGAATTGTTGAATCGCGCCGCCAGTAGCGTCTGTTCCTGGAGGTTCAGCGGCCACGGCGATTGGCGCTCGAGCTCCGCCCGGATGGCCCGGGCAAATTCGCTCCATGGTCGGAAGTCTCGCCCGAACGAATGGAGCAGCAGCACGCGTTTCGGTTCGCCGCGTGCGGCGGCGCTCGCCGGCCCAGGCAGGATGGCAAGCCACGCCAGCAGACAGACGCACAGGCACAGGGCAACAACTGCCCGGCCCGTGCTGACCGCATCAACGATGATGCGTCTGCTCATCTTTCTCCCCGGCAACTTCACCGTTTGGACGGCTGCACTCTATCCCAACTCTAGCGCCAAAATTGCACCGCAGCCTACGGTCTCAACGGTCCGGCCTATAGCTGGCAGCGATGGTACGTGACCTCCATGCCTTCGACGCCGGGAAACAGCCGCGTGACGCTGTTGTCATCGACCACTTTCAGGAAGAATTGCACGTTTGAGAGCATGATGCCATTGGCGCAGCTCACGACGATGTTGATGTTCTGGCCGTCGTCCTTCCTGGACTGATCGAACAGTTCTCGAACTTGCCTCTCAGGCGATCAGGCTCGGCGATGAAGCCACCGCCATAGACGCCGGGAAATCTGGTGAAGGTGACCTGCCTTGCCCTGCCCTTGCGCGTGAATACCTTGTTGCATTGGTCGGCGCTCGTGACCCATGCGCCTGTGAGATCGAACGCGGTCGCCCTTTCTGACAGTCCCAAGACGGAAGCGGCCAATGTTGCAGCAAACAATGCAGACCTGCGAAGTCCTCTCATCTCATGCCCCCTTCCAGAACCCCTCAGGCGCTTTCCGTCCTCACCACGCATCAATGGCCGGTGAACACCAGGGTCTTGATCGGCAACAGCAGCGCCTGGATGCGCAGCAGCAATGCGTGCACCAGTCCCACGCCGTCGACCACGTGCAGCGCGATGCGGCGGCCCGCGCTGGTTTCCTTGTTGGAAATTTCCTCATGATTGCTGGTGTAGGCGTTGACGATGCAACTGCTGCCCGGCGTGACCCCTTCGAGACCTCCCTTAAAGAGCGGCTCCATGAACACCAGGACGGTCCCCGGCCGGAGGATGTTTTGCGCTTCGAGCAGTTGCTCGCCACCTCGGAACTGGCCGGCGGCAATGTAATCCTGGACCGTCGTGACCACCATCGGGATGATGACCCACGGTCTTGAGATGCAGGTCGCTTCCGCCACCATGCCTTCCCTCATCACCTGCGCCTCGATCTGGCCGAACCCGGCCTGCAAGACCCGCCGCCCCGCCCCCTCCGGGATAAGGATCCCGGCCGGCCGCATCAGCGGATTGACGACGTCACCGACGCGAAGAAGGAACTGCTCCACACGCCCATCGACGCCGGCGCGAACGAAAGTCTTGTCCAGATCCACCTGGGCCTGCGCCAAGCTGGCTTCGGCGCTTGCCTTCTCCGCCGGCAGCAGTGTTGAGAGCCGAAGGGTCGCAGACTGCTTGGTAGCCACTGCGGCATCAATCCCGGCTTGCCGCTGATCGACCAGGACTTGAAGTTTTTCAATATCGCGCTGCGGCACGATGCCGGGATTGCGGCGCTGCAGATCGCTCTTGGTATCCAATTCGTCCTTCGCTTGCTGATGCGCGCTCCTGGCTTCCTGTGTCTGCGCCTCGGCCTTGACGACGTCGGCCTCCGCCGCCACCAGCGCAGCATCGACCTCGGCGACTTTGCGCTTGGCTGTCTCAACGGCCGCTTCCTGCTTCGAATTGTCCAGCCTGAAGATCACATCGCCTTTCTTCACCGAGGCACTGAAGCCGAAATTGACTTCCGCGACGCGTCCGGAGGTTTCCGGGAGGATAGGGATCGTCCGGAAGAATAGCGTGGCGCTGTCGGTGGCAGGGTGGAAATAGAAGATCATGGTGATCAGCGCTATCGTGAGCATCAGGCAGCCGGTGATGCCCCACCTCAGCTCGAACCAGACCGAGAAGAACGTGATCTCCTTGCCGAAGCGCTTGCCCTGGACATAGCGGCGATAGAGATAGTCTGGAAGGATCGTCACGAGGGAGCAGATCAGGAGCTCAAGCATTGCTGGGCTCCCTTGCCTTCGTCTCCGATGAGGCGGCCGGAACTGCGGGATCCGGTTTGGTTTCAGGCTTTGCCGCGCCGCCTTCATCCGCTGCGGCACTCGCCATCTTCTCCACCGAGCCGGCAATGCTGCGCAGCGGCGTGCTGAAGTCGGGAAGATCGATCATGGCGAGCAACAGCGCCGCGACCCAGAACAGGTGGATGTGCGTGAAAAGCGCCAGTAAGCCGAGGACCGCGACGATCTCGAACTGCAGCTTTTGCGATTTGTGCGCCATCCGCTCGGGCAGGCTGTGCAGGCGCCAGTAGAGCGTGCCGACCCAGAGCACGACGGCGACCAGGAAGATCCCCATGACAACCATCAGCACGTCGACCTCGTTCGGCGGGGTGATGAAAAAAGGCAGATGGTGGGGCGCCATTGGATGAAGCTGCTCGCTCAACTGTTTCTCCGGGTCAGGAATTGGGTTTGACCCTTCAATCTGGATACCGCCGCCCGGGAGGTCGCTTGATCTGGATCAAAGGTGCGCCCCTACCCGGCCCTAGCCTTTCGCGAACGACCATTGGAAACGGCCACTCAGGAGATGTCAGCCATGCCCGCGAACATTGATGACCTGATCCCCAGCGCCAGCCAGATCCAGAAGGAGGCCGCCCTCCGCGAGGCGGAAAAGGCGGATGAGTATGTCCGCCGCGCGGCCGCCGCCGAGGCCGAGAAGAAAGCACTGATCGAGCGGCTCAGCCGGCCCTCGGGCAAGTCCGAGGAGGAAAAGGTCCAATTGGCATCGACCATCATCCAACGCGCCGTGCGGAATGGATTGACCGAGGTCCTGGTGTATCGGTTCCCGAATTCGCTGTGCACCGACAAGGGCCGCGCCATCAACCAGATGGAAGCGGGCTGGGAAGCCACGCTGACCGGGATTCCCAAGGAGATCTACCAGCTTTGGACCGACTACCTGAAGCCGCGCGGCTACCGCATCCGCTATCAGGTCATCGACTTTCCCGGCGGGGTGCCCGGCGACATCGGCGTTACCATTGCCTGGGGCGATTGAACGGCCGGTTCGAGACGATCTGAAGCAGTGGAAAGCCTAGACATGGCAGATGCGCCCGCCGCACGGATGAAGCGAAAGATCTATGAGAAGGAACTGGAGAAGCTCCAAGTCGAGCTATGCCATCTCCAGGAATGGGTGAAAGCGACCCAGGCGCGGGTCATCATCCTGTTCGAAGGCAGGGATGCGGCGGGCAAGGGAGGCACGATCAAGGCGATCACGGAAAAGGTCAGCCCGCGCGTGTTTCGTGTCGTCGCGCTCCCTGCGCCTTCGGATCGCGAAAAGACGCAGATGTTCATCCAGCGCTACATGCAGCATTTCCCCGCCGCGGGCGAGATCGTCATCTTCGACCGGAGCTGGTACAATCGGGCCGGGGTCGAATATGTGATGGGCTTCTGCACCCCCGCCGAGCACAAGCGCTTCCTTGAGCTGTGCCCCACTGTGGAGCACTACGTCGTTGAGGCCGGCATCGTCCTGATCAAGCTGTGGCTCGAAGTGGGGATGGAGGAACAGGAGCGACGATTCAGGGCCAGGATCAACGATCCGCTGCGACAATGGAAGCTGAGCCCGATGGATACGGAATCCTATCGACGCTGGTACGCCTACTCGCGGGCACGCGACCTGATGTTCAAGGCCACCAACTCGAAACATGCGCCATGGCACATCATCCGCTCCGACGACAAACGCCGGGCGCGGTTGAACTGTATCTCGCAGGTCCTGGACTTGATCCCGTACAAGCGCGTTCGCCGCAACAAGGTCAAGCTGCCAAAGCGCTCCACCAAGGGGCGCTACAACGACCAGACCGCACTGCGCGGGGTGACGTTTGTTGACGAGCGATACTGACGGTTGCGGCGAAGTCTCAAGTTCCTGGATTCTCCGATCGGCTATCCGGGACTCGCGACGCCAGCTTGATCTATGTCAAGGGAGCGACGCCGCGCACAAATAGCATTAGTAATGGCCGCCCATTCCGGCCAAGCAGGGATAGGTTCGAGGATCATCTCACCATCCGTCGCGATTCGCCAACGGCGGCACAGCAATCATTCGGTCTTCGAATCTTGCCCGCAACGAGAGGAGAGCGCAATGACACGGCTGCCAGTGATTGTCGCAGCAGTTCTAGCGATTGCTGCATCTGCCCCACTTGTCTGCACGACAACAAGCCCCGCATCAGCCCAAGGATGGCACGGCAGGGACGGCGATGTGGGCAGCGATTTGAGAGACCTTCTGAGAGACCGGATTCAAACGCGCGAAGACTTGCGGGATCTCATTATCGACCTTCTGCGAGATCGACAGGAGATGCGGGGCCGCCTGCGCGAGCGGATGGGCCAGTGGCGTGATCGCGAGGAGGATGAGGACGATGGAGGCTGGCACGGCGGTCTACGGGGGCGGCTCGCCGAGAGGTTGGCCGAACGACGCGGTGGAGGTGAGGGAGGAGGGTGCTATTTCCTTACCCGCAGCTTGAGCGATGAGGACCGCGACTTTATCCTTATCATTCGTAGGCGCGTGTGCCGCGACTGAGCATCTCAGGGGTGAGCCGGAGCGGATCACGACCAGGATCGTTCCGCTCCGGCGTCTCAACTCGCTCACAATGAGGAGACGCACGATGAATAAAGCCTTTGCCCTCACCGTCACGCTTTTGCTTATCTCTCCGCCCGCCTTCAGTCAGAACGCTCCCAGCTCAGATCAGCGAGACTCATCACACTCCCGAATGGATCGTGATCTGGACGATGTTCTGCGAGCGATCGGCGAATCTGGTCGCGGGGGAGCGCGCCGAGGCGGCGCCTCGTTCTTCCTGCGGAATGGCGACTCGATAGTGGCAGTGCGCTGCGATCCACAAGACTCCATGAAGGCATGCGTTGACACCACTCTGACGCTCCTTGAGCGGGCGCGCTCCATGCAGCCAGGAGGAGGAGCGCAGAGTGGCGCTCCGGGAGCGCAGCCCCAACCTCGCTGACAACTCTGAAAGCCGGAATGTCCGCTTCCATCTACCGTCCAGACTGGCAGGAGGACGCTCCTTGGGCGGATTGACTCTCGCGCATTGCACAAGAGCTCCTCGCCCCCCCGAGAGCGGACCAGGGCAACGCAGCCCTGGCCGCCCCGCGATTATTTCAATCGTATGGTGACGCCACCGACGGCTGCTGACACTTCGGCGCCAATCCTCGGACCGCTGAGCTGCAAGATCACGCCATTGGCATTCTGCAACTGAACGCCTCCGGCGCCGGCGGCAACGGCGCCACCGGCGCCGACCACGGCGTAGCTGCCTTCGATGGACTCAGGCCCCCGCAAATTCAGCGCACGCCCAACAAACTTGGTGGTCGAGGCTCCGATCGTAAAGCCAACGCTCATGCCGGAAACAGTGAATGGATAACGTTTGCCGCGGAGTATCAGCACGCCCTCGCCGCCGCCGACGCCGATGACAAAGCCGCCTTTGGTGAAGACGACTGCAACCTGGCCGGTCTCCGCCCGCGACGGCGTACTCAGTCCTGCCAAGGCCAGCATTGCCATCAGCGCGATCACCCCAACTTGTCTCATGATTTACCTCCAAGAGCGATTTAGAGAAATTTTTCCAACACTACTTCTCGCGTCAGACGCGCTCGACGGCTGATCTCTCCGATCGTCGTGAACGCCGACGTTTGATCGTGCTGGCTCCCTCCGCTGCCCCTTTGATCCAAGTCAATGCCGCGTAACTCGTGGCGAGGTCCTCAGGCGATCGATCATCCGACGGCGTTGCTCTCGCCAAGCACGCTGTCGAGCGTCCGCATCCAGTTGCGGCTATCGGTCTTTTCCGCCAGCCCATCTGCCTGCAACAGGTCGCGCAGTTGGCCATGAGCGCCGACGATGCAGAACGTCACTTCACGATCTGCCAGTTCGTCATGCAGATCATGCAACATGCGCGCCCCGGCCAGATCGATGAAGGGCGATGCCGAGAGATCGCAGACCACCAGCTTGATATCCGACGATTTTCGGAGCGCAGCCAGGACGGCGTCGAGGATCGTCTCGGCGTTGACGTAGAGCAGCGATGCTTCAGGACGGAATGCGATGACGCCAGCCAGCGGCTCCACCCCATGATGCCTGGCGCTGTCCGAATAGCGGCCGGTTCCAGGGAGCCGTCCGAGAAACGCCACATTCGGCTGCGACGCGCGGACGAGCAGCAGGAAGATGGATGCGAGTGCCGCAAGCAGCACGCCTTGCAGGATTCCAAGCAGCAGCACCGAGGCGAGCGCGATCGCCGCAGCATAGAAATCGATCCGGCTGATTTTCCACATGCGCAGTAGCGCCGGGATATCGACCAGCCTGTATACGGCGGCAAGAACGATGGCAGCGAGCACCGCCTTGGGAAGATTTGTCAGCAGTCCCGTGAAGAACAGCAGACACAGCGCGAGCGTGACCGAGCAGAGCACCAGCGCCAAAGGCGTACGGGCCCCAGCCGCGTCGTTCACCGCAGATTGCGACAGGCCGCCGGCAACCGGATAGCCGTGGCCGAACGCCGCCGCGAGGTTGGCCGCACCCAGTCCCAGAAACTCCTGCCGGACATCGAGGCCGTAGCCATGCTTGGCCGCGAAGCTCCGCGCTGCGGAAACCCCCTCGACATAGGCGAGCAACAGACAGCCGGCCGCGATCGGAAACAACTCTTCAGGCTCCGACAGTCCGAATGACGGCACTGCAAACGCCGGCAGCCCTTGCGGGATCGCCCCGGTGATCGGCACTCCGAGCGCCGGCAGGCCAAATATCGATGCGACCAGAATCGACAGTGCGACGACGGCGAGTCCAACCGGCTTGCCCGGCAGGACGCGTTCGCCGATCAACAACAGCAGCAGCGCAGCAAGACCGATCGTCAGAACGAGCAAGTGGACGTCGCCGAGCTGCCCGGCGAGCCGAACAGCCCGGTCAAAGAAGTTGTGGCCACCGCCGGCGACACCGAACAGGCTGGGTAGCTGGGTCATCATGATCGTCAGCCCGGCGCCCGCCTTGAATCCCACCAGGATGCTGTCGCTGATCAGGCGTACCAGAAGGCTCAGCTTGAACAGCCAGGCGATCAGGCAGAGCAACGCCACCGCGCAGGCCACCAGGCTCGCGATGCCGGCGTATCGCGCCGGATCGCCCGCGGCCAAAGCCCCGACCGAGCCGGCGATCATGAGCGAGATCGCGGATGTCGGACCAATCGCTAGCTGACGCGAGGAGCCGAGGAGCGCATAGCCGACGCCGCCAAGCAGATAGCCGTAGATTCCGACATGCGGTGGCAGTCCGGCGAGCGCCGCATAAGCGAGCGAAACCGGTATCGCGTAGGCGGCGAGCGTAATTCCCGCGACGGCGTCCGAAGGCAGAAAGGAAAGCCGATAATTTGTAAGCCACTCCACCGGCGGAAAGAGCCGCGTCCATCCCGGTTGCTGAGATGACGATGACTTCATGTGAATTGGCTCGTCACGAGGCGCTATAGCGGTCGCCGAAATGCTCCGATGAACGGCGGCCTGCGGCCAAGCGGGATTGATCTGGATCAAGCGTCGCTTCGGATTCGATCCGTCAACTCGTCTCGTAACAACGGAGCTCTGATATGGGTCAGGCTTGCTCACGATTCCTGATAATGCTGTTCGTTGTTCTCAGCCAGATCGCGCCGGCGCGCCCTGACGATCAGAACGCTGTCGTGCACATTCAGGAGGAAGTCTGGGCGCTGCCGCTCGTCTTGCCGACCATCGCCTATGTGGTCCGTCCGGTCGGCGGCGGCCCTTTCCCGCTCGCCATCATGAATCACGGCGTGTCACTTGACCCGGTGCAGCGCAGCTTCTTTCCGCTGGTCGAATTCCGCGACGCCGCCATGTGGTTCGCGCGACGCGGCTACCTCGTGGTGGCACCGGTCGGGTCGGGCTACGGCGCCTCGGCCATCGACATACCCGAGCGCGGGCTCTACGGACCGTTCTTCTCCAAGATCGGCAGTTGCACCAATCCGAACTTCCGCGACGCCGGCATGGCTGTTGCGCAGCTCGACCTCTGGATCATCGACTATATGGCTGCCGAGAAGAAGATCGTGCCGAAGGACGTCATCGTGATCGGCCAATCGGCCGGCGGCTGGGCGTCGATCGCACTTTCAAGCGTGAACCCGCCGCAGGTGAAAGCCATCATCACCTTTGCTGCCGGACGCGGCGGCCGCGTCGATGGCAAGCCGAACAACAATTGCGCCCCGGACAGACTGGTCGAGGCTATCAGTGAATTCGGTCGCACCTCGCGGGTGCCGATGCTCTGGATCTACATTGCGAACGACACGTTCTTCGGCCCGACGCTGTCGAAACGGATGCACGAGGCGTTCACCGCCGCAGGCGGCAACGCCGAATACCACCTTCTTCCGCCGTTCGGCGACGATGGACATTTCCTGGTCGGCTCAGCCGACTCCATTCCGATCTGGGCGCCGCCCGTCGGCGCGTTCCTGGACGGGCACAAGTAGCGACGGTGATCGGCGCTGAGGAGCACAGCCATGACGATGCAGCCTCCCGAACCGTTTTCGATCCTGTTCGCCGCCCTGATATTATCAGCGATGATCGCGGCCGGGCCGGCGAATGGACAAAAGGTGCCGACTGGTGCGCAAGCCGGGGAGCCCGAAATCGCGCTTCGCGGCCAACGTGAAGCGCGCGACATCAGGTTCGGCGACTGGGAGAAGGTCTGCTTCAAGCCTGGCGGCGCCAAGATGGTCTGTCGCACCACCATCAGCGGCAGTTTCAATACCGGCCAGACCGCGGTTCGCGTCTATCTGACCGAGCGCGAGGACAATAGCGGCGCGCGGCTACAGCTTTTCCTGCCGGTCGGCCTCTATCTGCCAGCCGGCGCCACGCTCACCGTCGATCAGGGTACGACCTATCGACTTCCGTTCACGTGGTGTCTCACCAATACCTGCATTGCGGGTGACCTCGCCGACCTAAACCTGCTGCACGACATGGACTCCGGCAAGAAACTCCTTCTGCAAGTGGTCGACACGAACTTGCTTTCGGTGAGGACGCTACTCCCGCTCGATCAATTTGCGACCGTGCGCAGAGGCGCACCGGCACGCGTTTTCGAACAGGATATTGATGAGTGAATATCGGCAAGCTCCGCTAGGCGATAGCGGCTGCCATTTTTTCGATCGGCTCGATCAGCGATTTTGCCGAGAACGGCTTGGTCAGGTAAGCGACACATCCCGACTCCGTCGCCGCCGTGCGGTTCGCGTGGCTATCATTGCCAGTGATATAGATGACCGGCAGGGTGATGCCCTTGTCCAGGAGCCGGCGACGCAGATCGATGCCGGATTGGCCATTCAGATTGATATCCAGGATGATGCAGAAGGCGCGGCCGAAATCGCCGTGGCCAAGCAGCGCGCTGGCGGAATCGAACAGCGTCGTGTCAAAACCGTGCTGCCCCAGCAGACGCTTAAGGCTCCTGAGCATGGATCGGTCGTCATCTACGACAAGAACAGATCTTCGATTCGACAAGGTGCTGGCTTCAGCTTTTCGAGGATGTTTTCGGCTATCTTCTGCAGAAGGCGACCTGACCGCGAGCCGAGAAACCATGCTGATTTCACACGCGCCTGATACGCGCTGTCATTAAGATGTGATATTGTCCGTTCGTACAGGTTGTCCTAAGGGAACCCGACAGGGTCTGCGCATTTTTCCTGCAAGATTGCGATACTTCGATTTCGAACGCTAACGGGCTGCATCGTCGCTTGAATCGAGCACGCCGAGCCGTTCCGCGATCGACACCAATTCGGCGAGCGAGTGCACTTGCATCTTTTCCATCACTTGGTGGCGATGTGCTTTCACCGTGCGCTCGGTTGTTCCCAATTGATGCGCGATCTGCTTGTTGATCTTGCCGCGCACGATCAACTCGAACACCTGTCGCTCGCGCGGGGTCAATCTCGCAAGCAGCGAGCGATGGGAATCGAGCCTGATGCGCTGGCTGCGCGTTGCCTCGTGACGGGCAATCGCGCGCTCGATTGCATCGATCAACTGTGCCGAAGACACTGGTTTGGTCAGGAAATCCTCAGCGCCGGCCTTGATTGCCCGCACGGTCGTCGCAGTGTCGGCGTACCCGGTGAGGAACACGATCGGCAGCGTCGAACCGAGTTCGCTGAGACGATCCTGCAGTTCGGGACCGCTCAGGCCTGGTATCCGCACATCGAGCAGGATGCATCCCAGCCGCTCATTGTCCGACAGACGATCCAGTAGCTGCTGAGCGGACGGATAGGTTGCGACCTCATAACCGGCGAGCTTCAGCCGCCGCTCAATGGCCGTCCGAAACGACGCATCGTCATCAACCACGTGAACGAGGCCAGGCAATTTTCCCTCCGAGGAGGCATGGAGCCGCACCGTGACCGGCAATCTCGCCGCCAGTCCGACACCATTGCCTACTTGTCCCATAGTACAATGGTCCGTGGGACAATGATTAGGAATGCTGCCTTCGTCGCAGATCAACCTTGGCGAGACCGGACCCGATACCGAATTCTTGCAGCGCAATAGTTCTAAAGACTGATAGAATTCGTGACGTTCAGGTGAGGAGTTGGGCCATGTTTTCCTATGTTAACATCGATCCGGCAGCGTCCCTACCTAATATGCTCGGCGCGTTCGGCATGGCGAGCGCTTCCAACCCGATGATGACCCTCAACGAATTTACGTACAAGAAAGGGACAGAGATCTACGGCGAGAAAGAGCCTGCCGATTACGTCTACCAGGTCAAGTCTGGCGCGGTGCGAAGCTACAAGCTGCTTTCAGACGGCCGCCGCCAGATTGGCTCGTTTCACCTGGTCGGCGATATCTTCGGGCTGGAGAACGGCAGCGAGCATCGCTTCACGGCCGAAGCGATCGTCGACACCGCGGTGCGCCTGGTGAAGCGTCGCAGCCTTGAACTCGTTGCCGAGAGCGACGCCATGGTCGCCCGCAACCTGCTGAACATGACCACGAACAACCTGCAGCATGCCGAGGATCACATGCTGCTGCTCGGCCGCAAGACGTCGCTTGAGCGGGTTGTCGCTTTCCTGCTCGAAATGGACAAGCGCCTGACCGCGGCCGGCGTCTTGGCGCTGCCGATGTGCCGCCGCGACATCGCTGATTATCTCGGCCTGACGCTGGAGACGGTCTCTCGCGCATTGTCACGGCTGCACGAGCTCGGTATCCTCGGATTCATCGGCAACAACCAGCGTCAGATCGTGCTCCTGGACCGGCCCCAGTTGGCTGGTCTCGATTTGCAGAACTGAACGGCCCTCCCGGTGTCGTCGCTCCGCAATACGGGCGATGGCGACCACAGCGACGGTCACCAGCGCGCGGATCATGATGTTGGATCCGCTGATGGTTGCGACGACCAGGAATTGAAGGGCCATCAGCCACCTCCCGGCCCGCAAGCAAATCAGCTCTTGGGAGTAAACACGCCGGCTGCGGCTTTCATGGCCGATTCGCCCATGCTCCTCCCCTGTTCCATCAGCGCTCGCATCTGGTCCTGGAAGAACTCGGACTGAATTCTGACTACATCAGGCACGTCCTTGGCCTGGATCAGCCGGTCGCAGAGGTCGAAGGTCGCCGAAGTCTGCCGCCGCATATGATCGCAGAACTGCTTGGCCTGCCCGGCAATCGGAAGCTGCGAGGAGCTCAAGCCCTTCTCAAGCATGTCAAAATAGTCCGAATTGGCCTTGCGAACACGGCCGAGATTTTCGGTGAGCATCGCCCGGACGTTGTCCGCTGCCACTTGGGGGTCCGACATTGCATCCTCCTCTCTTGATGAAATCTACTAAAGGTTTCGTCTATTTCGCGAGGCCGCCGAACCAGCCGTCACAGAACGCCGCCAATTCGCGATTCATGCCCAGTGTCGGGCATGAGGACGAGCCGACAGCCCCTCATAGCCTCCGCCATTGTCTTGAAGTCGGCAAGCGAAATCCCGTCGTCCCGCTTACCCAAAAGCGCAAGATGCGGATGCCGGATCTCCGGTATCCGTCACTGCAGCGAATACTCTTGATACAGATCAAAGCGACGCGGTGAGCGGGGACCAGCATCGCACCGGTACTGCCCCGATCAATCGCGTGCCGGCCGGAGTGCCAATCATGAAGGCTATTTCCGTCGAAGAAGCCGTTGCGAAGATCCCGGCCGGCGCGAGCATCATGGTCGGCGGCTTCATGGGCGTCGGGACGCCGGAGCGCCTGCTCGACGAAGTCGTACGCCAGCACAAGACGGGCCTTGCCTTGATCTCCAATGACGCGGCGATACCCGGAAAGGGCATCGGCAAACTGTTCGATGCCGGCCTGGTCTCAAGCCTGACCGCAAGCCACATCGGCCTCAATCCCAAAGCGCAGCAGCAGATGCTGGCCAACCAGATTGCCGTCGACCTGATTCCGCAGGGGACATTGGTGGAGCGCATCCGCGCCGGAGGCTGCGGCCTCGGCGGCGTGCTCACGCCGACCGGCGTCGGAACGACGGTTGCCGAAGGAAAACGCCAGATTGAGATCGACGGAAAAGCGTTCCTGCTCGAGACCGCATTGCGAGCCCAATTCGCGCTGGTCCACGCCTTCCTCGCCGATTACCTCGGCAACCTTTCTTATGCGCTGACCGCGCGCAACTTCAATCCCGTCATGGCGATGGCCGCCGATACCGTGATCGTGACTGCCGAGCACATCGTTCCGGTCGGCGTCATCGCGCCCGACCATGTGGTCACACCGGCGCCGCTTGTCGACTATCTCATAGCGAACGAGTGAACCATGGATGCACAAGAGATCATCGGCCGCCGCGTGGCACGCGAGCTTCGCACTGGCCATCTGGTGAACCTCGGGATCGGCATTCCAACGCTGGTGGCCAACTACGTGCCATCAGACATCAAGGTGTTCTTCCAGTCCGAGAACGGACTGATCGGCACCGGCCCGATCCCGGAGCAAGGGTTGGCCCATCCCCTTCTGACCAATGCAGGTGGACGACCGATCAGCGCGCTTCCGGGGGCCTGCACCTTCGACAGTGCGATGTCGTTCGGATTGATCCGCGGCGGCCATGTCGACGTGACCGTGCTCGGCGGCCTTCAGGTCGACGCGGAAGGGCACCTCGCCAACTGGATGATCCCAGGCAAGATGGTGCCAGGCATGGGTGGCGCGATGGACCTCGTCACCGGCGCCAAACGCGTCATCGTGGCGATGCAGCATGCCGCGAAGGGAAAATCGAAGATCGTCAGACAATGCACCCTGCCCCTGACGTCGTCGCGAACGGTCGACCTCGTCGTCACCGACATCGCCGTGATCTGCTTTCCGGACGGCAAGGCGACGTTGATGGAGACCGCTCCCGGCGTCACGGTCGCCGAGGTCATGGCGGTGACAGAAGCCGAACTCGTCATTCCCGACACAGTTTCGGAAATGACGATCTGACGGGGTAACGAACATGCGGGTATTCAGCGCTGAACGGTCCCAGCCGCTACGGCAGCCGGGTTCACTTAATCGATGATGTGATAACCACCATCGATATACATGACGGTGCCGGTAATGAGTTTTGCACCGTCAAGCGCCAGGAATGCCGTCGCGTTGCCAACGTCATCGATGCTGACGAGGCTGCGGGTCGGCGCCTTCGACTGCGCCTTGTCCATCAGCGCGTCGAAATCAGGAATACCCGAGGCGGCGCGCGTGGCGAGCGGACCAGGTGAAATCGCGTGAACCCGGATACCCTTCGGCCCCAACTCCGCCGCGATGTAACGCACGGCGGCCTCAAGCGCTGCCTTCGCGACGCCCATGACATTGTAGTTCTCGACCACCATCTGGCTGCCGTAGTAAGTCATGGTGAACAGCGTTCCGCCGTTCTTCATCAACGGTTCAGCCAGGTGAGCCATGCGCATGAACGACCAGCATGAGACCTCCATCGTCTTCAAGAAGCCATCCCGTCCGACATCCACGACGCGACCGTGCAGCGCTTCCTTTGGCGAGAACGCGATCGAGTGCAGCACGAAATCAAGCCGGCCCCAATCCTTCTCGATGCGCTCGAACACCTGCTCCATCTGGCCTTCGCTGTTGACATCGAGCGGCATGAAGATCGGCGCTTCCAGCGCCTGCGCCAGCGGCTCGACATGCTTTTTCGCCCGGTCGTTCAGGTAGGTGACGGCCAGATCGGCGCCGAGCGCACGAAACGCCTTGGCGCAGCCCCATGCGATCGATTGATCGTTGGCAATGCCGACAATCAGGCCCTTCCTTCCCTTGAGGGCCACCTTGGTTTCCGGAAGCACGGGAATATTCATGACACCCTCTGACGGTTCGCGTTGGGCGATTGATTGTTCAACAGAACCGACAGGGTGTGCTGCGCGATCATCAGTTCCTCATCCGTCGGTATGACGTACACCGGAATGCGGCTGTCGGACCGCGATATCAGCCGCGCGTGGCCGGCATTCGCGGCCGGATCGAACGCAATGCCAAGCCAGGCCAACTGCTCGACGATGCGTGAGCGAATTCCTGCCGAGTTCTCGCCGATGCCTGCCGTAAAGACGAACGCGTCCAGACCCTGCAGCGCCGCCGCCAGCATGCCGACGTTGAGGCATGTCCGATAGACGAAATACTCGATCGCCAGTATCGCGTGCGGATCGTTGCTTGCCTCCAATTGCCGCATGTCATTGCTGATGCCGGAGAGGCCCTTCAGTCCACAACTGCGGTAGAGGAAATCCTGGACGTTCGAGGCCGACATTCCCTTTTCAGATATGAGATAAAGCACGACGCCGGGATCGATCTGCCCCGGACGTGTCCCCATCGGCAAGCCATCAAGCGCGGTGAACCCCATTGTGCTCTCCACGCTGCGTCCACCCTTCAGGGCGCACATCGACGCACCGCTGCCGAGATGGGCGACGATCACCCGCCCCTTCGCGACATCTGGCGCGATCTGCGGCAAGGTTCTCGCGATATATTCATAGGACAGGCCGTGGAATCCGTAGCGCCGCACGCCCTCGGCGTGGAGCTGATAAGGGATCGCGTAGTGATCCGCTACCGGACCGTGGGTGCGGTGAAAGGCAGTGTCGAAACACGCCACCTGCGGAAGGGCAGGAAAATTGGCGAGCAGCGAACGGATCGGCGCCAGATTGTGGGGCTGATGCAGCGGCGCCAGCGCGACATAGCGCTCCAGGCGCGACACCACGCCATGGTCGATCAGCACCGGCCGCTCATAGTCCGGACCGCCATGGACAACGCGATGCCCGACGGCCATCGGGGAGATGCGAAGCTCGTCCCGCAGCCACGCTCCCGCAACAGCCATCGCGGCCGGGATGTCTGAGACGCTTTCGATCTGGTAGGCCCGCTCCGCCAGCGGATCGCCGTTTGCATCGACAGCGCGCAGGCGCGGACGGCTGCCGATGCCATCCATCTGGCCCTTGATCTGCCGCCGCAGCCTCCCTTCCCCTTCAATCGCAAAGATCTGGAACTTGACGCTGGAGGAGCCCGCATTGACAACGAGGATCGTATCCATGGCGATCACGCAGCCGCAATTGGAGCAAGCCGGCGCCGCGCGTCGGCATAGAGCGCCGCGACCGCGCCGGAGGCCATGCGCGCCCGCGGTGAATCCGCACGGGAGGTCAGAACGATTGGCACCCGGGCCCCGAGCACGATGCCGGCGCTGTCGGCGTTCGCGAAATAAGCCAGATTCTTTGCCAGCATGTTGCCGGCCTCGAGATCCGGAACGACCAGGATCTGCGCGCGGCCCGCGACCTCGGACTTTATTCCCTTGATCCTGGCCGCCTCCACATCGATCGCGTTGTCGAAGGCGAGCGGTCCGTCGAGCAAGCCGCCGATGATCTGCCCGCGATCCGCCATCTTGCATAGCGCCGCGGCCTCGATGGTGGACGGGATCTTGGACGTAACCGTTTCGACCGCGGACAGGATCGCCACCCGCGGCAATGTGCCGAAACCAGCCTGCGTGAAGAGATCGATGGCATTCTGGATGATGTCCCGCTTGTCATCGAGATCAGGGAAAATATTGATGGCCGCATCCGTCACCAGCAGCGTGTCGGGATAGGCGGGGACATCCATCACGAACACATGGCTGATGCGCCGATCGGTCCGCAAGCCGGTCGCCTTTGCCGTGACGCTGCGCATCAGCTCGTCGGTGTGCAGGCTGCCCTTCATCAGCATTTCGCCCTTGGCCGCATGAATCAGCTCGACGCCTTTGGCGGCCGCGGCGTCGCTGTGGGGAACATCGATGATCTCGACACTGGCGATGTCGAGGCCATGCTTGCTTGCCGTGTTCCTGATCTTGGCTTCGGGGCCGACCAGCAGCGGACGGATGATGCCGGCTTCTGCACTGTCCAACGCACCGCGCAGCGAGGTCTCGTCGCAGGGATGCACGACAATGGTCGGCACCGGCGGCACGGCCTTGGTGGCCGCGATCAACCGATCATATTTGGTGTGGGGTCGCACTTCGCCTGAATCTGCGGGCATGACGCTCATGGTGGCGCTCCGGATTCTTCCAACCAGCGTTACGACGCCTTCGCCTTGGGATCGAAAGGGGTAACCTTATCCCTTTGCGACATTTCGCTCGCATCCAGACAGAACAACTCGGCGACGTGCTGCAATCGCTTGGCGACCTCGCCTGAGATTTCGGCACTGGCCGACAGCACCTCGCCGATCGCTGCGAAGGCCGCGCGGCGTTCGTTGGCATTGTCGGGCAGCATTTTCGGAATTGCCGCCAGCGCTCTCCTCTGGTCCAGCAACAGCATGAAGAACTGCTCGCGCACCAGCATTTTGAATTGTGCCAACGTCAATCGCTCACCCCTCTCGCGGCGGATTCGCCGCAGCGCTTCGAGACTGCGCTCGTCCACCATGCCCCGCGCCGACCCGACGTAAAGCAAGCCTCTGATAGCTGCCTCGCGAAGGCCGCCTTCGTCGATCCTGGATTTCAGCTCGCTGATCCGCCGCTGGAGCATTTCGCGGTGCTCGGCCGGCATCCCTTGTCGCGACGGCTCCCAACGCGGATCAACACCGACCGCCGCCTGAAGCGCGGGCGAACCATACACGGCAAGAAAGATGGTTTCGCTGAGTGCTTCCTGGTAGTCCCGCCAACCGTCGAGCGCACTGACGATTTGCCTTGAGATTCCTTCCTGAAGGGCGATGAACAGATTCTCCTCGGCTGCCGGTTTCCGATCATTCCGAATTCTTTCCGCCGTCGTCCCCACGGCAGTCATCAACGGATTTCGGCTGCTGAAAAACTCATATTGCAGGCGCAGCGGGTGGATATTGCGCGTCCACTCCGCCACCTGCGGCGTCACCATGCATTTGATCCAGGGCTGGACGAACTTTTTATAGGCGGCGAGATTGATCTCCGAGACGCGCTTGGCGGTCGCGAAGCGCCGTTCGTCTTCCGACGAGTTGCCGCCCATGGCGCGAATATCATCGAGCGTGCGCGCCTCGCATCGCATCACCCACTGCCCGACCGCAAGATCCGCGTTCGCGGTGTCGGCGCCCTTTGCCTCGAAGGTCGCCTCATAGAGGCCCGGCGGCAGCACGTCGATCAGATCGATGTTGCTGGAAAATTCCGCGTGTTCCTTCTTGGCGATGCCGCCGGACACGAAGATCCCGAGATGGCCGACGCTCTCATGAACCGTGTAGACGATGGTCTGGCCGTAGGCCCTGATCTCGTCGACGTCGGCGTAGAGATCGAGGACCCAGCCCAACGCCTGCTGTGGCGGAGTGATATTGTCTCCCTTGGAGCAGAACACCACGATGGGTGACTTGATGTTGCGCAGGTCGACTGCCTTGCCATCGGACGTCTTGATGCGGCCGGCGGCGAGATTGTTGCCGATGAAGAGCTCATCGACAATGAACTGGATTTCTTCCGCGTTCAGGTTGACATGCCCGCCCCACCAGCGCTCGAATTCGAGATAGCGGTCCGCCTCGGTATCGACCTTCGAATACACATTATATTGTTTGGTCCACAGCGTGTTCGACGGGTTCTGGTTCTCGAAATTCTGCACCAGCCAGGCGCCGTCAAACTTGCCGGCGCCGAGGTCGCTGGTGAGCGCGGTCAACCAGCTCCCGCCGAGCAGGCCGCCCGAGTAGCGCATCGGATATTTGCCGTGCACGCCAGCCCAATAGGCCAGCGGCGCGCCGGCGACGATGATGGGCCCGAACAGTTCCGGGCGCAGCGATGCGAGCATCATCACGGCCCAGCCGGCCTGGCAGTTGCCGATCACGCAGGGCTTGCCGTCGGCATCAGGATGGCGCCTGATGACTTCCTCGATGAACAAGGCTTCCGCGCGCGCGATGCGCTCGATGGTCTGGTGCGGCATCGGCTCCGGCAGGAAGCCGATGAAGTAGCAGGGATGACCGGCCTTCATGGCGACGCCGATCTCGCTGTCCGCCTTGAACCCGCCGATTCCCGGCCCGTGTCCGGCGCGCGGATCGACCACGATGAACGGTCGCCGCTCGAGATCGAGCTCGATACCCTCAGGCGGAATGATGCGCACCAGCGCATAGTTCACCGGTTCGGAGAGCTTGCGCCCGTCCATGACCAGTTCGGCGGCGTAGTGCAGAACATGCGGTGCCGTCTGGGCAATGTGCTGCCGATACTGGTCGCCACGCCGGCGCAGGATATCCAGGAACAGCACAGTGCGCTGCCCGGCATCAATCATGTATTCCACGGCCGAAGCAACGAGGCCTGACATGGGAACGCGCGCAAGCGGTGTTTTGTCGATCGACATGTTCAGACCTCCGTGTCGCGCATCGATTGAATGCGCCGCGCCACCCCGGACTTTGATTTAGGTCAACGTCGTGAAGCGGAACAGAATGGTCCGATTTGAGCGGCTTCGGCTTGCGAGCTATTGTTCCGCCGATTGCGCAAGGCGGCTGCGATCCTGATTGATCCAGGCCACTGTCAACTCCCAAGCGACTGACAGGATGACCGGGCCGATAAAGAGGCCAAGAATTCCGTGTGCAAGCGTGCCTCCGACCACCCCGATAAGGATCACGAGGGCGGGTGTAGTAAGGCCGCGCCCCATCACCAGCGGCTTCAAGATGTTGTCAAGCAAGCCAACAATCACCAGAAACACGGTCAGTGGGAGTGCCGTCGTGAAGTCTTTCGCTGTCCAGAGCCAGATGATCACGGGAAGCAGGACGACCGCCGCACCGATCTGCACGATGCTCAGCAGCAGGATCGCGAAAGCCAACAGGCCCGCATTCGGAATTCCCGCCAGCTTGAGACCGATGCCGGCGAGCAGCGACTGGATGATCGCGACGCCGATAACGCCTTGAGATACCCCACGTATCGTTGCGCCCGCCAATTCCAGGAAGTGTTCGCTCTGCTCGGGAACGACGCGGGACAGGAACCCCCTGCTCGCCGCCACTAGTTGCGGTCCATAGGGGAAGAGAAAGCCGGCCAAAGCAACCGACAGGAGGAATTTGAGCGTTCCAACGCCGGCATTCCCGGCAAGGCCGAGAATCGTCGCGGCCAGCGGCTTCAGATAAGGAGCGATTTCGCGCAGAACGGCGCGGAGGTTGGTCGATGCCTGATCCCAGAGATCGTAGAGCTGCGGGCCGATCAGCGGCCAGTCCTTGATGGGCGCGGGCGGCGAGGGAACCCCGAGGCTGCCCGCGCTGAGTTGTGCAGCAATTTCCCGGAGGCCATCCACCGCGCCCAGACCGAGCCAGGTCGCCGGCCCGATGACTATCGCGAGGTTGACGATAGTGAGAATCGCCGCCGCCAGCTTCGGGCGTCCGCCGAGCAACTTGGCGAGACCGTTAAAGACCGGATGGAACGCCACGGCGAGCACCACGCTCCAGGCCACGATTGGCACGAAGGGTCGTACAAGAACGAAAGTCCAGTAGATCAGAAAAGCCAGCAATCCAAGCCGGATCGCAAGCTGGATGATGTCCTCCCCGGACAAAAGCTGGCGAAGTGTTCTCAAAGGTGCGCCCTCGTTCGAGGCTGCGCGAAAGCGTACCCACCGCGCTGCGCGACGCGGCTTGATTTAGATCAAGCACACCGACCCCCACTGCCCCATCTCGCGAAATCAGTGCCCTCGACCGCTCGGCTTCGTGCTCGGGGATGGGCTTCGCTTTTCCGCCCCATTGATCCAAGATCAACGCCGCGCGCTCGGCGCAGCACTTGCCTGCAAAACATGAGAGGCGAGAGGAAACAGAGATGAAAGTGACATTCGCAGTTCTGTTCGCAGCCATATTCGCGAGCATTGGCATGGCCAACGCCGCGGACGGCTGCGGTCCCGGTTGCCATGCGGCGCGCAACGGTGGGTGCGTCGTCGACGGCTGGGATAGAGGCGCGCGTGTGCGCAATGAGTGTCCGGTCGGGGCTCATCCCCGTCCTCCGTGCTATCGGTGGTTCGTTTGGAGCCGTCGCGACGGAGCCTGCATCATCAGCCCCAACTAGGGGGCGATCCAGATCGGGATGAGCGGCGTCCATCGCGGGAGCCGACCGGAGTGAGCCGCGTCTCGCGGCCCGCGTAGATTCACACGACTATCAAGTGCCCGTGACTAGAGCATTTTCGGTTCTGATAGAATCAGAACCGAAGCTCTAGATTCTAGTTTTGACGCGTTTTCTTCACGCGAACGGTATCCACCCTCGGATCAAGTCCAAGGGCATGCTTCGCTCGAAAACGCTCTAATGGCGACTTGATCTAGATCAAGCACCCTGGTCCCCCGAGTGGCAGGTTTGATTGCCGATGTCACGGCAATCACCTTCGACGAACGCGAAAAGGCGGTGGAAGCGAAATTCGCTCATGACGAGGAGCTGCGATTCAAAGCGATGGCCCGAGCCAACAAGTTGCTGGGCAACTGGGCAGCCGTACAGCTTGGATTGATCGGAGAGGACGCAACTTCCTGCTTTCGCTCGGCACTCTTGGCTGAAACGAGCGCCATGCTCCGGTGCGGGCCTCACACTCCGCCTGATCAGCGAGACCGGCCGTCGAATGATTGGAACAAGAGGCAGCAGATGCCGGAAGCCGCAACCCACACCGCGCACGAGCGTCTGAACGACGGCAGCCACATCGAAATCCGATCGCTTCGGCCGGACGATGAGGCCGACATGCTTGCTGCGGTCGGGCGGGCGAGCACGCAATCCCTGCAACGCCGTTTCTTTGCGGTGAAGCGCGGCTTCTCGGAGAAGGAGCGCGCCTTCTTCATGGACATCGATTTCAGAAATCATGTCGCGCTTGTCGCACTCATCGAGGAAGCCGGTCGGCGGGCGATCGTCGGAGGAGGTCGATACGTTGTATTCGAGCCCGGGCGAGCCGAGATGGCATTCGTGGTCGTCGATGCCTGGCAGGGACGCGGCATCGGTTCGATCCTGATGCGTCACCTCGTCGGCATCGCTCGCAATGCCGGGCTACAGGAATTGACCGCAGAGGTCTTGCCTGAAAATGCCGCGATGCTGAAAGTGTTCGGAAAGTTCGGCTTCAAGCCGGCCATGCGGCGAGACCCACAGACGATCCATCTGGCGCTGACGCTCAGCTAACAACGATGGTCGGAATCCCTGCTGCCATGCGCTTATCATGGCCCTGCTGCCTGGATCACAGGTAGAGCACGGCAACTGCGGTTATTGCCCCAGAAAATATTCCGAGCGAGATCACGGCCGCTTTGAATACCAAGTCATTCTCGGCAACCCACAACAAGCCAGACCTCAATCCGAGAACGCCCTTGCGCCAACGCAATCGGGCGATAGCGAAGATCACTATTGTTTTCGCCCGGTTCGGATTTGAGAACGACGGCATAGACCCGATACTCCACACCGCCATGATGTGGCTGCGGCTGGCAATTGACCAGTGCAGTTTGTGCCACCAAAGCTCGCGGCATAACAACGCTTGGTGGCTGAAGGCGCAGCCTCGTTTTTTTCCGACGCTGGTCGCATGTGATATCTCCGCCTCTCATAGGACGGCAATCGCTCAGCTCGCGGCGGCCCCCTTCGTCTTCGGCTCGAGCGACGCAAGCCCTTCAGTCGTCATCATCTCCTTGAATCGAGAGGCCTTGGCCATACGGGTTCGTCGGGCTATCCGGTACGTGGGGATTTCCAGCACCGAAGGATTGTTGACACTATCCGGAGAAAAACGACTCCCATAGCGGCCGTATGGATTTGAAATCGAATCCGGATCATACCGGTTGCTACTTAGGCGCCCACGATAGTTTCCCTGGCTGTCATACAGCTTGGGTGCATCCATCGCGTACGGATTGTTGGCGGAGCTGTTGCTGTGGACGCTGCCATATCGCCCGTACGGATTGTTGATGCTGTTTGGATTGTAGGGACTGCCAGCACCGAATGCGTTTCCCGTAGAATTCGAGGCATATGGGTTGGCGGAATAGTTGCCGAGATATTGCGCGGCGGCGCTAGATGTCATCACGACCAACAGAGCGCTGCTCAAGGCCATATTCATCTGCACTTCCTCTTCGTTCCAACATCACGGGCGCGCTCGCCGGACGTACAGCCCTCGCGCGACATGACCGCCCCTGCAGGGCGACCTTAGCGCAGGCTTCGCCATGGCACCCAGCTCACACATCCACCACGTGCGGTCAGAGGTTATCGCTACCTCAGCCCGAGAAGGGAACGGCGGTAGCCGCTCGCCTGGGCTTCGCTCCTGCACACAAAACTTCCGGTGAGACCCAGCCCGTAACGTTTCTGCCCTTTCAAATAATAGCGCTCGCGCCGAAAATCGAGCCAAACCACGGAATCACCCGGGCAATGGCGTTGCGCCTGGGCTTGATAGCGGAACGGCGTGAGCGGGACGGCCTTAGCCTGGTGTGCGGTGCACACGAAAAGTGAGAAGGAAACGACGAGTCCACTGCGTTTGACCCAGATCAACAGGCGCTCCCCCGGCGTTTCCACCGCCCGATCCATAGCATTTTCGGCACGCTGCCTAAAGACGGTTCGAACGGACTGTGCTAAATTTCAGTCTCGATCGAGCGAGCAGCAACATGCTCACGATACCACATCTCACCGCGCAGGCGCTCGGCGCCTTTCTGGCCTCCGAGACAAACGGACGGTTCGGCGCGTCTTACGGTTACCTCAACGAGCTCCTGCCATATGCGGCACGACTGGCGCTCGAATGCATCGGCAACAGCGACGCGCTCTATCACGATATCGAGCACTCGATGCTGGTCACCCTGGCCGGCCATGACATCCTGATGGGGCGCGCCTTGTCGCGGCCGACGACGGCCGAGGACTATTCAAATTTCATCCTGGCCTGCCTGATCCACGACATCGGTTATGTCCGTGGCGTCCTTCAAGGAGACGGGGACGACGTCTATGTCGCCGATGTCACCGGCACGACCATCCGGCTTCCGCGCGGCGCGTCCGATGCAGCGCTCGCACCCTATCACGTGGACCGGTCCAAACTGTTCGCGCTGGAGCGCTTCGATGGTGTTGAGCACGTCGACGCCAACCGGATGGCGCGCGCGATCGAATACACGCGATTTCCCTACGCACCGTCATCGTCCGACGACGATCTGAACAATGAAGAGGGCCTGCTGCTGCGCGCCGCGGACCTGATCGGCCAACTTGGCGACCCCAACTATCTGAGGAAGGCCAACGCTCTCTTCTATGAATTCGAAGAGACCGGGATGAACAAGCAGCTCGGCTACGATACCCCGGCCGATGTCGTGTACAAATATCCGCAGTTCTATTGGAACACCGTCGCGCCGCAGATATCGACCGCCATTCGATACCTGAACGTCACGTCAAGCGGCCGCCAATGGATCGCAAACCTTTACAGCAATGTGTTCAGGGCGGAACGAGAGATGAGGCTGTCCGGTCCGGAGCTGTGACGCTGATCAATTGCCAGGGCGCACGCGGCATGTGGCAGATGTAACCGAATTTTCGGACGCCTGAAATGCCCGCGTAACCCTGACCTCCCAAGTTCCGACACGCGGCACCGCTCGCGGTTACCGCGAGATGCATTCGTTAGCGGGGGCACAAGGAGGAATTCATGACAAACAAACTCGCACTGGCTGCATCAGTCGTCATCCTCATCGCATTCTCGGGCGCGGCGTTTGCAGGCAGCTCCAAAACGCACGCGCGCACGCATTGGTCCGCGGCAGCTTACGCTGCACAAGCCGCGTACTACCCTTACGCTTTCGAGCCGGCACCATACTGGCCCAACGTGCGCCAGTATCACGGCGGACCGAAGTCCAACTATTGAGATCGCGGACATAGCCAGCCGGCGGGCCGGTTATATGGCCTACCGATTAACGGTGATGTACCGCTTGCGCGCTACGCCGCCAACCGGTCGAGCAGAGCGAGCATGACCGGAGCGTCCGGCATCGGCAACACCGCGTCGATGCGCTCGATCAGGCGGGACTGCAGGAGTGCGTTGCGCGCCTTGCCGATGGTGCCGAGCGGGCCGCGGAATCCGTGATCCTCCCAGGCCATCTCGAGCAGGCTTTCGCTCATCAGCGCATCGATGAGGTCGTCGGCCTGGCGCTCGATGCTGATTAACGGATGCGCGGAGAACACCGTCGGCTGCGGATAGAGGATCACCGGCTTGGCCGGCGCATTGGCCTCCAGCCGCTTCCAGCGCTCGGCATCCTGCAGCACCCACTCCACCAATTGATTCTCGTAGCCGACGATCAGCGGCTGCGCGCCGGCGCCGCCGGCAACATAATCGTCGAACAATTTTCCCGAGGACGGCGGCTTGAAGCCCATACGGCGGAACACGGTGGCGACGTCGCCGTCGATGCGGCTCAGGGTGTCCGGCATCACCACGTCGCCCGAGAGCAGGCTCGCGGCGAGGCCCGCGAACATGAATCCCGAATTGGACTTGTTCGGATCGGTGCAGACGATGCGGGCGCGGCCGAACAGATCGGAGACGCCGATCGCGGCCCAGGTCTCGCCGGCGATGATCGCCTTGAGCAGCTTCGAAAGGTCGGCCTTGTAGCGCGGGCCGCCCATCGGCTCGGCGAAACCGCCCTTCACCAGGCCATCGGCAATGCGGTCCCATGAATAGAGCACGATTGGCGAATTGAAGATCACCTGGTCGCGCGAAATCTTCAGGCCCGAGCTGCGCGCCACCTCCACCAGCACGGAGGACGACGGCCACAGGAACTGCGGCTTCTGGTCGAGCAATGCACGCTCGCGCACCATCTCCACCGATCCGGCGCGGCGCCCGTCGAGCACCAGCCCAAAGCGGCGCTCGAGCACGCCGCGCACACGCGCATTGGCGAGGAAGCCTTCCTTCTCGCCACCGGCGAATCCGAACAGTTTCTTCGCTTCGCCGAAGCGGCCGGCGATCTCAGGATGTTCCCGAAGGTAGAGATAGCCGCCGGTCGCCGCGGCGCTTGCGGCAACGAGGCCGATCCCGAACGCACGACGCGACATGGCCATCAGGTTGTTCCCTTCCTCTCCCCGGACGGGATGCCGGTCCGCGCCGGTCCGATATCCTCGTCGAGCGAGCTTTTCAAAAGCTTGAGTTCGATGTCGAGCTTGTCGAGATCGGCATCCTGCAGATTGGCCGCGTAGCGTGTGAAGGCGCCATCGAGCCGGTCGATCAATTCACTCGTCGCGGCGAGGCGTGCGGTGTCGGGGACAATGCTGCGCTCGAGCGAAGCATAGGCCTCGGCGATCTCGGCCGCGCGCGGCAGGTAATAAGTGAGGAAGCGCCTGACACGGTCGATGCGCAGCGGGTCACGCTCGATCGCGGCAAAAATATCGCGGGCGATCTTCACGAGATGCCGGATGCGCTCGGCCACCACGCGGGTCCGGATCGCTGCCGCCGCGGTTTCCATGCGCTCCGTCAGCGGCTCTGCCTCCGTGAGGAGTTCGCGCGCGAATTCGATGCGGCCGCGCGCCGCGCCGCTGGCGTCGAGTTCGGCGAAGCGCCTGCTCGGCGCCATCACCGCGACAATGCCGCCGCCGGCCAGCGCGCTGACGAGGACAGCGATCCAGAATGGCATCCCAACGCCGATCGCAAGCGAAGGCAGCAAGACCGCGGCGGCCGCGCCACCGGCAATCCAGCCGAGCCCGGACGGCACGGCCGCCATCAATTATATCCTCGCACCGAGCGGAACGCGTCCGTCAGGCTCTTGGTGCCGTCGAACACCCTGCCGCCGGTCAGCTTCGCCAGATTGTCGAGCTGGCTGCGATCGACCTGGTCGCCGAACGTGACCCCGAACACTGGCACACGCCGGCCGTCCGCGCGCCACGCGGCCTCAAACGTCGACAAATAGCCTTGGCTCTTGCCATCGGTCATGATGACGATGGCCGGCAAATGCTCGCCGCTGGCAAGCAGCGGCTTCATGGCGACGAGCGCCCGCTCGCCACAGGTATAGAAGTCGGTGCCGCCGCCGGCATGCAGCTCCAGCGCCTGGGTGAGAAGCGTGGCCTGCTCGGCCTCTCCGCCTGTGGCGCGCGCCGTCCACAGCACATGATCGTTGAACGGCAGCAGCAGGATTTCGTCCGCCTTGGTCCATTGCACCAACAGCTCGCGGGTGCGGGCGGGCGTCAAAAGGAAACGCATCGCGTCGAGCAACTGGGTCTCGCCTGCTCCTTGCATGCTGCCGGAGACGTCGAGGCACAAAGCGGTGAGCGAGGGACGTCGGAGCGCCTCCTGATAGATCGACAGCGCCTTCTGGATGACCGCGGGCTCGGGTGGCCGGATGATTGTCAGCGCGCGCGCCGGATCCAGATTGGTCTTGGGATCGGCGCGAAGCGGCGCCGCGCGGCCGACCTCCACCCGCCGTCCGGTCTTCGCGATCCGCGCCTGAACCTCGCCCTTGAGCAGAAAGGCTTGCAGATCGGCAAAGAAGGTTTCGACGTCCTTGCCACGGCCGCGATCGACGAAGCCGAGCGGAGAATCGGCGACCGCGACGCCGTCTTCCGGATAGATCGCGTAAAGCGGCTCGTGGCCATCGGCGATCAATTTGTCATTGGTCTCCTTGATAACAGCCTCATAGTTCCAGATCGCCTGATAGTGCGCTCCATTCCGCTCGCCGTCGCGATAGAGATCGGCGAGCCAGCCGCTCGAACCCGCGCTGCGCTCAACCCCTTTGAGAAGGCCGCGCGCCGTCGCCAGCACCTCGGGCTTGTCGAGATCGCCGGCTTCGATCAGGTCGGGCTTGCCGATGCCGGCCGCGAGCATCGCGAGATAAGCAGCCGCGCCGGAGTTCGACTGCGTCGCCGAGGTCATCAGGAATTTCAATCGGCCGGCCTCGACAGCGGCGAGAATGTCCTTCGCAGTCACCTTGGCGCCGATCCAGTTCAACTCTTGTGCCTTCGAGCGGCGCACGCCGAGGATCACCGGCATCTGCACGATCGACTTGACCGACTTCACCCGCCGCTTGGTGTCGAACATGTCGATCCAGATCGAGGCCGCCGGCCACACCGCGTCGGCCGGCGGATCGTCGCCCTTGAGCGCCAGCGCGATGTCAAGCGAGCCCTGATAGCGCATCGTGCAGACAGCATTGCGCGACTTGCAGAATTCCTGCACCAGCGGCTCGAGCACGTCATTCTCCGAGCCTGACAGGATGGTGAATTGCGGCCCCGGCCCGCCGCTGCAGCCGGAGAGCAGCACGGCGATCAGCGGTGCCGCGACATGCAGCGCAAGCCAGCGCCGCGGGAACAACGCGAGGCTCATGCGGACGCCTTGGTGACCGCGGATTTCAAATCGTCGGTCAGTTGCGACATGCGCTCTTCGATCTCGGCGCGCTTGGTCCGACCCTGTTCCTGCACCGCGAGCACGCCCGAGATGGTGTCGATCAGGTCGCGATTGGTCTTTTCCAGCGTCGTGATGTCGACGATGCCGCGCTGTGACTGCTTCTCGATCTCGATCGCCTGGGTCTTCATCATCTCGGAAGCCTGGCGCATCATCTCGTTGGTGGCATCCGTGACGGTCTTCTGCAACTCGAGCGCGGATTTCTGCCGATTCAGCCCGAGCAGCAGGATCATCTTCTGCTTCCACACCGGGATTGTGAGTTCGGTCGTGGCCTGCAGGTTCTCGATCAGCGTCTCGTCGCCCGATTGCACGATGCGGATCTGCGGCAGTTGCTGGATGCCGATCTGGCGCGCCTGCTGCAGATAGAAGATGCGCTTCTCGAGCCGGTCGAGCGCCTGGAGTGCGTCCTGGTAGGTCTGCGCCGCGAGCAGGGCGTCGCTGCTTTGGCCTTGCGCGGTCGCGGCCCGCTCCATCTCGAGCAGCTTGCCGCGGCGAAAGTCCTCGGCGAAAGCCTTGCCGGCGCTAATATGCGCGTCGAGCTGCCCGAGTGCGGTCCTGGTCTGCTCATAGAGATCGTCGAGCAGCGCGATGTCGCGGCGCAAGACCTCCTTGTTGCGATCGAGCTCGACGCAAACGCGATCGATCTGCGAAGCGACATCGCTGAACTGCTCGGCAAAGCGCCGCAGCCGTGCCTCCGCCGACGAGAACAGGCGCGTCAAGAGGCCGCTGTCCTTAAGATCGGCGGGATCGAGCCCGCGCGCCTTGCCCAAAATGTCCGACAGGAGCTTGCCGGTCGTTCCGAGCTCGCGATTTTGCGTCTGGGACAGAATGCGGTCGGCGAATTCGACCACTGACCGCTGGGCGCGCTCGCCGAACGTGACGATGCGCGAACGATCTGAAATATCGATTTCGGACTTGATACGTGCAATCGCAGATGCATCAGCCGGCAACGCCGGGACATCGGTCGTTTCGCTCACTACCTCACTCCCTCTCTGCCACGGCCATGATAGCATGTCGGGCTGGTTCCGCAGCTAAGCGCAGGCGATACGACAGATTGATGACACTCCCGCAGGTTGATGACAGGCTTGTTGATGAAGTCCTTTCCGAAACGGCATAGGTTACCGAGGGTCGCAAAACCCGATCCGGCGCGAGCTCGGTGCATGAAGAGATTCTTGTTTGATTTCAAATATATGTGAGCAGATCATCCACACTACCGACCTGCCGTGCGTTCACGTTGTAGCGCGGCGCCGCGATTCCCCCGCCCCTCATGCTAACGTCGAACCGCCGACGAATCGTTTGCAGCACGAAAGGTCCGCACACATCCAATGCAAAACCAAAACGCCAAAGCGCTGAAATCCGTCTGTATCTTCTGCGGCTCCAGCCCGGGCCGTGATCCGATCTATCTGGAGACCGCGGTCGCCACCGGACAGGCGCTGGCAAAGGCCGGCATTACCATCGTCTATGGCGGCGGGAAGGTTGGGCTGATGGGAACGGTGGCAGACGCGGCGCTCGCGGCGGGCGGACGCGTGGTCGGCGTCATTCCGCGCGCGCTGGTCGAGCGCGAGATCGGACACACGGGCCTGAGCCAGCTTCACATCGTCGAGACCATGCACGAGCGCAAGACGATGATGGCCGAGCTATCCGACGGCTTCATCGCGCTGCCGGGCGGCGCCGGGACGCTCGAAGAACTTTTCGAGGAATGGACCTGGGCCCAGCTCGGGATTCACCAAAAGCCGTGCGGCCTGCTGAACGTGAAGGATTACTTCGCGCCGTTGATGGCGATGGTGGAGCGGATGGTGGCTGAAGGATTCACGATCAGAGCCTACGCCGAGATGCTCATCATCGAAACCAAGCTGGAGGCGCTGCTCAGCCGCTTTGCGGCCTACCAGCCGCCGCCACGAAAATGGCTGCGCACGGACGCGGCCGCCAAGCCATAAGAGACGGTCCGAAAAGAGCATGCTCAAACGGAGAGGTGAAACCGTGATCCGATTCCTTTCAATCGGATCACGATTTCAGTCGCTTCACCCGCCATGCTTCTGCGGCTTATGGCCGCTCTGACCGGAATCGTTGTGCTTGTTGTGGTGGCTTTCCTGGTTCAGCCCGCCGCGGCTCACCGGAAATTCCGACTGGCGCGCATCCTGTTTCGGACGTCTTACGGTCGCATCTTCCACATTCCGCGCGCCTCCTTGCTCGAGATTGCGCGCATCGGGAACATCGGGCTTGCGTTCCAGCATCCGCAACTGCTGCTCATGGGTCTTCTTGCCCTGCAGCACCGTCTTACGCGATTTTGGCGTCTGATCGCGCGACGGGCGGCCGCGCCGGCGATCCGGCGCCTCGATACCACCCTGCGGGTTGGTGTCGTTCTCGACGTCGCCCTCGAACGTGTTCTCGCCTTCGACATCCTCCAGATCGTCTGGTGTCGCCTGCGCCATTGTGACGCCCTTCGATCCCCCGATCAGCGGATTGCGATAGAGGTCGATGTCGCTCGGCCGTTTCGTTTTAGCGTGTTTCGTCATGATCACCCCTTCGATGCCGGATGCGTACCCCCGCCCTTGTGTTCCGGTTCGTGCGTGTGGTGGCTGTCGCGCTCGCCACCGCCGCCGGAAATCCGGCTGTGACGTCGCCTGGGATCGTCGGCGGCCGGCTTCTTGACCTCAAGCGGCGCCTGAACGTTTTCGTCCGCAGCACCGGGGCCGCCCTGGCGAATGCTCGCCGGCGTCTTGGTTGAAGTGGACATGATGCGCTCCTTCAGCGATCCTGCTGATAGCCCTGATGGGTGGTGTTC
This sequence comes from Bradyrhizobium sp. Crot121, assembly GCF_059512385.1. NCBI lineage: Bacteria > Pseudomonadati > Pseudomonadota > Alphaproteobacteria > Hyphomicrobiales > Nitrobacteraceae > Bradyrhizobium > Bradyrhizobium sp. Crot121. The sequence continues at coordinate 38,432 of NZ_JCAMOR010000019.1, forward strand.
TGCTTGGCGTTCGCCGACTGCCCCTGCTCGTCGGGATTTTCCACGTGCCCGCGCGTCGTGCGCGCCTGATGGGCATTGCCGGACTTCGGATCACCCGTACCCTTGCGACTCTGGTTCTCCGGCGGCACCGGTGGTGGCTTGGTCATGATGGACTCCTGTTCCATCCAAAGTGACGTAGGATAACGCACGCGAAATGCATGGGTTCACTTCACTGTCATCGAAAACCCGACGACGTAACGATCAGGAAACCGGCTCCGCGCGCCGCGGCGTCCTCTTTGATTCCGGCCACATCGCGCGGACTTCCTCCGGCAATGCGTGGCGGATCTTCTCGACCTGACCAGGATCGACATAGTGGTTTAGCACCTGGAACACAGCATGGTGGTTTAGCACCTGGAACACAGCATGCGCCGCGTCAGGCGCGCTGACCGGCCGTGTCGAGCTTAGCTCGGCCGTGATGATCGACAGGAACTGTTCCGCTGACCGCCAGTTTTGCGGAGCATCGCTCGGGCGGAATCGATCATAATACGTGCCGCGCACGATCAGCGGAAGCTGTGCGCCGAGATGCGCCGCGAGTTCGATCGGAACCCGATCGCGTATGGTCCGCAACACCGCGCCCAGCGCATGCGACGCCAGCTGCCGGTCGCGTGGCAAGGTTTCCATGATCTCATCCAGCCATGAATTGGTGAGGTGGATGGTTCTGTCGAATACCTCGAGACCTGTCGCACTCATGGGGATCACCCTTCGTTTGCAAGACGCAGGGCTAACGATGCGCGGACGCATAGGTTCGCGAATATTGCAGTCGACGAGCGGGCGCCGGTTTTTGTCGCTGGGCGGCCGGGCAGGCATCTACAATGGTGGCAGCGCCGCCACCGGCACCATTCAGGCCGCCCGCACGGTCTGCAGGAACCGGCTGACTTCCGTCTGGAGCCGGCTGCTGTCGCGGGACAGCGATTGCGCGGACGAGAGCACCTGCGAGGACGCCGAGCCTGTCGCGGTGGCGCCGCGCTGGACATCGGTAATCCGCGAAGAAACTTCCTCAGTGCCTTGCGCGGCCTGTTGCACGTTGCGCGCGATCTCCTGCGTCGCCGCGCCCTGCTCTTCGACCGCAGCGGCGACCGTCGAGGCGATCTCCGCCAGCGATTCGATCGTGTTGCTGATCTGGCCGATGGCGCCGACCGATTGATCGGTCGCGGTCTGGATCGCGGCGATCTGCTGACCGATTTCGCCGGTCGCCTTCGCCGTCTGCTCGGCCAGCGCCTTCACCTCGGACGCGACGACCGCAAACCCGCGGCCTGCGTCGCCGGCGCGCGCAGCCTCGATAGTGGCGTTGAGCGCCAACAGGTTGGTCTGGCCTGCAATGGTGTTGATGAGCTCGACCACATCGCCGATGCGGCTTGCGGCCTTGGACAGTTCGCTCACACGCTCGGTGGTGGCGCGCGCCTGGCCGACCGCGTCCGCCGCGATTCGCGCCGAGTCCTGGACCTGGCGGCTGATCTCGTTCACGGAAGACGACAGTTGTTCCGTGGCAGTCGCCACCGATTGCACGTTGGCCGACGCTTCTTCGGAAGCCGATGCCACAGCGACCGTTATTTCCTGGGCGCGCTCGGCCGTCGAGGTGAGCGCCTTTGCCGATTGCTCCAGCTCCGTCGACGCCGACGAGACCGTGCTGACGATCTCGCCCACCGCTCCCTCGAAAGCGTCCGCAAGCTTGATCATCTCGGCCCGGCGCTGCCCGGCGAGGAGGTCATCCTGCCGGCGCTTGGATTCGGACTCGAGCATCGCCTTCTCTTCCGCCTTGACCTTGAAGGTCTCGACGGCCTGCGCGACCGCGCCGATTTCGTCCTTGCGCCCGATGCCAGGCAACTGGACATCAAAATTGCCATTGGCGAGTTCCTGCATGGCCCGGCTCAGGCTGCGCATCGGTCCCGCGATCGAAAGCGCCGACAGCACCGAGGTCACGATCAGCAGCAGAGCCGCAACGCCGCCGATTGCGAGCGACATCCTGTCGGCCGAGGCGGCCTGCTGCGCCGCCTTTTCGATCTCGCCGGCCATGACCTGCTTGGCGCGGTCCACGATCGTATTGGCGTTCGACTCGAGCTCCGCTGAAAGCGGCAGCATAACATCGTTGGCAATCTGACGTGAATCCGTCGTCAACTGGGCGGCGCGCGCCTGAGCCTCACTCGAGATCGTGAGCCCGGAAGCTTCGACAGAGGCAATTTCCAGAAGCTCGGTTTTCATCTTCGCGAGTTTCTCGGCGGCGGACTCATAGGCAGTCGCCGTGCTCTTCAGCTTCTCCAACCGCGAGCGCGTATCGGCGGTCGACAGACGGGAGATCTCATCGATGAACCCGAGGAATCCTTTGTAGCGTGCCGCCAGATACTCGGTGGCCTTCTGCAACTCTTCATCGATGGTTGCAACGCGGATGTTAGCCGCGCCGACCTGCAGGCCGCGCGCTGCCGCCTTGGCGTCGATTGCCGCGCGCGCGATGTTGGACTGCAGGAGCACGCTCTCGTTGGTGCGGCTGACTGAGGCATTCGTTGTCAATTGATTGATGATCATCAGCGCGACGAAGATCACGCCGAGCGCGGATGCGATGCCAAGCTTGGCTCCGATCCGCAAGTTTTGAATACCTTTGATCATGCCCACCCCGTTGCAGTCTGGCCTTTGGCCCAACCTCGTCAGCCGGGGCGAACTTATTGCTGCGGCTGTTTAAGTAACGTTAAACGACGGCAGCGAAAGCGATGAAACAACCCGAGAGCGAGTGATGATTGCTTGCAGAAAAAGCATGCTTCATATGCCGAGGCGCGAACGCTCAGTCCGCACAACTCCCTGATGTATCTCTTCGTCCGGAAGACGGTTGGTCAGGAAAATTCGGTAGCGCACTCATCCGCAAAGGATACCGTCAGCAGAGCATCTCCTTCAACTTCAACACGGCGCTATCCGGCGTCGTGAGCACCGGTCGTCCGGACGCTTGCTCAACCGCCGATGCCGCCGGCGCCATGCTGTATTGCGCGAGCGCGATGACGTCGCAGTTGCGCAAGTCTTTCGACGTTTCGATCACAAGCCGATCATGCTCGGCGCGGTCGCCGCGATCGAGCGCCGCCAATGCACCTTCCGCGAGTTTCAGCACGAGCTCGACGGAGTCGGGAAACTCACGAGGCATGGAAGCCAAAGTCGGCGGAAATGTCGAGAGCAGGCCGACCTTCCGGCCGCTTCGCGCAGCCTGCTCGATCATCGCCTCATTGGGCTTCAAGACCGGCATCGGCGCATGCGCCCGCGCCACCGCCTCGATGCAGGGTCCGAAGGCGGAGCAGGTGAACAGGATCGCATCGGCGCCCGTGCTCACGACATAGCGGCCGAACGCGAGGAAACGCTCGGTCATGGCGTCGGTGAGCCGGCCGTCGCGCGCGAGATCGGCCGACAGGCTGTCGTCGAGCAGGTTCATCAGCCGCGCCTCCGGCCACAGCCTGGCGAACGATGATTCAATCGGCTGAATCGAATGCTTCAGGGCGTGAATAAGGGCGATGCGCATTGTCGTTGTTCTACTCTCGATCAGTTGCCGATGCCGGTCAGCGCTCTGTCGACGGCGCGGCCGAGCCGGTCGACGTTCACATTGCTGTCGTCAGGCGTCCAAGCCGAGCTTAAGCGGAGATCGCCATGATAGTCTATCGCGGCACGCTTCTTGCTACTCCCGGGACTTCCCAGGGGAAATTTCCATGCAGTTGATGACCAGAGTGACCGCGATCCTTGCCCTGCTCGCAGCCATTGCGGCGCTGCCCGCCCCCTCGCAGGCGCAGGACAAGGTCGCCGTCGGCGTATTCCCGCTGTCGTCGTCGCTGCCTTATTTCGTCGCGCTGGAACGCGGGTTCTTCAAGGAACGGAACATCGAGCCCGAGATGACGAAGCTTTTGGGTGGGCCCGCCAACGTCGCGGCGCTGATGACCAACCAGATCGAGGTCTCGGCGGTTCTGGTCACGCTCGAAGGCCTCAACGCCAACGTCAAGAAGCCGGGAGTCGCCACCTATATCAGCCTCAACAGCCAGACCAAGGTCTGGAAGATGGAACAGTTCGTCGTCCGCAATGGCTTTGCGGCGAAAACGATCGCCGATCTCAAGGGCGCCAAACTGATGTCGGCGCCGGGACCGGCCAACATCAACACCGCAAAGGCGATCCTCGCCAAGAACGGCCTGAAGGCAGGCGACTACACGATCGACCAGCTCGACATGGGCCAGCACGTCAACGCCATGACGGCCGGCACCTTCGACGGCGGCTACACGCTCGAGCCGAATGCATCGATGATGATCAAGGCAGGCGTCGCGCACCCGATCGAGGCCGGGGTGATCTCGAAATACATCCTCGGCAATGAGAATGCCAACGCGTACGCCGCCGGCTGCGCGATGACAGCCGATTTCATCCAGAAGCGACCGGATGTGGCAAAACGCTTCGCGGCCGCCTGGGCCAAGGCGATTGCCTTCATCAACGCCAATCCGGATGAAGCGCGGAAACACCTCGCCAAGAACACGTTCACGCCGGATAACGTGGTCGATATGGTGCCGATGCTTGGCTATGTGATGGTCGGCGATATGACAAAGGAGCAGCTTGCCGATCTGCAGGCATTGTCGGATTTCGGCAACTCGATCGGCGTCGTGCCCGAAAAGATCGACGTCACCAAGTTCCTGCGCAGGTTCTGAGGCGCGCATGACGATCCAAGGCTATCGCATTTGGCTATTTGGCGGCTATGGACGAGGCGGGCCTCATGGTTCGAGACGCGCCGCAAGCGGCGCTCCTCACCATGAGGGTCTAGGATTCCGCCACGGAATCAGACCTCATCCTGAGGAGCCCGCCAATGGTGGGCGTCTCGAAGGATGGGCCGCGAAGGGACCGCCCTCCATGTGCGATAGCCCTGCATGACCAGCACGACCGCAAGCGTGGCGAGCGGGCTGGCCAGCGGCTTCGACGAGTCGCGCCGGACGGCGCCGCATGTCACGATCCGCGGGCTTTCCAAGCGTTATCCCGACGCTGTCATCTACGACGCCTTCGATTTCGATATTCCGCGCGGCAAGCTCATTTCCGTGTTCGGACCAAACGGCTGCGGCAAGAGCACGCTGATCAACATGATCGCAGGGCTCGTGCCCGCTGACGCCGGCGAGGTGCTGTTCGACGGGCGGCCGCTCAGTCGCGTCAAGTTCGGCTATGTGTTCCAGAACTATCGCGAGGCCCTGTTTCCGTGGCTGCCAGCGTTCGACAACATCGCCTATCCGCTGAAGCTGATGGGCGTGCCGAAGGCGGAACGCAAGCTGCGCGTGGAGCGGCTGGTGGCGCATCTCGGCGTCAAGATCGACCTTGCGCTCTATCCCTACTACCTCTCCGGCGGACAGCAGCAACTCGTCTCGATCATGCGCGCGCTGATCGTCGAGCCGGAGGTCCTGTTCCTCGACGAACCATTCTCCGCGCTCGATTACGAGATGACGCTGTTCATGCGCGAGCAGTTGCAGCGCGTGTTCATGGAGACCAAGACGACGACGGTCCTGGTGTCGCACGACCTCGAAGAGGCCGTATATCTCTCCGACCATGTACTGCTGCTGTCGCGCCATCCGGCACGGGTGGTCGAGTTCGTGCCCTATGACGCGCCGCGGCCGCGCACGGACAAGACGATGTCAGAGCCTTCCTTCGTCGCCACCAAGGCGCACTGCCTGAAGCTGTTCCAGCACGAGGTGCGCCGCGGATGACGGGACGCCAGCAAATCGCGAGGGCGTTGCTGCCGTTGGTTGGCGTTGCGATGCTGCTCGCCGTCTGGACGCTGGTGAACGGACTGAAGCTGGTCGATCCCGTGCTGCTGCCCTCGCCCGCCGAGACGTTCAGGACCTTGTGGGAAGGCATGGCCAGCGGCAAGCTCGGCGTCGACTTCGTCAAGACGGTGGCGCGGACGATCTCCTCCACCGCAATTGCGGCCGTCATCGCCATTCCGCTCGGCATCCTGCTCGGCTCCTCGGAGAAGCTCTATCGCTCGGTGGAGTTCCTGATCGACTTCTTCCGTTCGACGCCCGCCTCCGCGATGTTTCCACTGTTCCTGGTGCTGTTCGGCGTCGGCGACCGCACCAAGATTTCCGTGGCCGCGTTCGGCGCCGGCCTCGTCATCCTGTTCAACGTCGCCTACGGCGTCATGAACGCGCGGAAGACGCGCCTGCTTGCCGCCAAGGTGATGGGCGCATCGCGCACGCGCGTGCTGTTCGACGTGATGCTCTTGGAATCGCTGCCGCAGACCTTCGTAGGCTTGCGCAACGGCGTGTCGCTTGCGCTCGTCATCATCGTGGTCGCCGAGATGTTCATCGGCTCGACCGACGGGCTCGGCCAGCGCGTATTCGAAGCGCAGCAATTGTTCGACATGCCCGGCATGTATGCGGCGATCTTTGCCGCCGGCGCGCTCGGCTACGCGCTCAATCTCTTGTTTCTATTGATCGAACGCCGCTTCGTGCACTGGGCCGGCCGCTAGCAGCGGCGCTTTCCGGCCTCAGGACGAGGTCGTGCGAACCCGAAATATCCCAGTCGGCCGAATGGCCTATCTTCTAGGCCGCCGGACGTATGCCCGATCGAAACCTCCATTCCCCAGGGAGAACCTCATGGCCCGCACCGTTGCCGACCAGATGGTCGAGACCTTTGCCGCAGCCGGCGTGAAACGCATTTACGGCATTGTCGGTGACAGCTTGAACGGATTCACTGACGCGCTGCGCCGCCACGGCGGCGTTGAATGGCTGCATGTGCGCCATGAGGAAGTCGCGGCCTTCGCCGCCGGCGCCGAGGCGCACATCACCGGCGAACTCGCGGTCTGCGCCGGAAGCTGCGGCCCTGGCAATCTGCATCTGATCAACGGCCTGTTCGACTGCCATCGTTCGCGTGTGCCGGTAGTGGCAATCGCCGCGCATATCCCTTCTCCCGAGATCGGCTCGCACTTTTTCCAGGAAACGCATCCGGAGCATCTGTTCAAGGAATGCTCGACCTATTGCGAATTGGTGTCGAGCGCCGAACAGATGCCGCGCGCGATTGAGATCGCCGTGCGGCGTGCGATCGGCGAACGTTGCGTCAGCGTCATCGTGATTCCCGGCGACATCGCGCTCAAGCCAGCCACCGGCACCTCGGCCTCGACATCGACCGGGCTGGTGCTGTCGCAGCCGGCGGTGGCGCCATCGGATGCCGCGCTTAAGCAACTCGCCGACCTCCTGAACCAGTCAGAGCGCGTCACGCTGCTCTGCGGCAGCGGCTGCGCCGGCGCACACGACGAATTGATGCAGCTTGCGGAAGCCCTGAAATCGCCAATCGTCCACGCCATGCGCGGCAAGGAATATGTCGAGTGGGACAATCCTTACGACGTCGGCATGACCGGCCTGATCGGGTTTTCCTCGGGCTATCACGCCATGGAAAACTGCGACACGCTGCTGATGCTCGGCACCGACTTCCCCTATCGGCAGTTCTATCCGAAGGGCGCGCGGATCGCGCAAGTCGACGTCAGGCCCGAGGCGATCGGCCGGCGCGTGCCGGTCGAGCTCGGCGTCATCGGACAGGTCGGCCCGACGGTGCGCGCATTGTTGGCGCGACTGACGGCCAAGGATGATCGGCGGTTTCTCGACGGTGCGCGCAAGCATTATGCCGAAGCACGCCGCGGCCTCGACGAGCTCGCCTCCGGCCGCAAGGGCGGCACGCTGCATCCGCAGCAGATCGCGCGTGTCGCAAGCCAGCTCGCCAGTGAGGACGCGATCTTCACCTGCGACGTCGGCCTGCCGACAGTCTGGGCGGCGCGCTATCTCGCGATGAACGGCAAGCGCCGCCTGATCGGCTCGTTCTGGCATGGCTCGATGGCCAACGCGATGGCACAGGCGATCGGCGGCCGCGCCGGGACGCCAGGTCATCTCGCTTTCCGGCGATGGCGGCTTCACCATGCTGATGGGCGATCTCCTCAGCCTTTCCCAGCTCAAGCTGCCGGTTAAGGTGATCGTGTTCAACAATGGCGCGCTCGGCTTCATCGGGCTCGAGCAGAAATCCTCCGGCTTCCTCGACACCGGCACCGAGCTGAAGAACCCGAACTTTGCCGCCATGGCGGAGGCCACCGGCATCAAGGGTGTCCGCATCGAGGATCCGTCCGAGGTCGAGGGCAAGCTTGCCGAAGCCTTCGCGCATCCCGGACCCGTCGTGATCGACGCCGTCGTCAACCGCCTGGAACTCGCCATGCCGCCCAAGGTGACCACCGAGATGGCCAAGGGCTTTACGCTCTACATGGTGCAGGCAGTGCTGAACGGCCGAGCCGACGAGGTCGTCACGCTGGCGCGGACCAATCTCTTGCGGTGAGAGGCTCCCTCTCCCGCTTGCGGGAGAGGGCGGGGTGAGGGTGTCTCCGCATCGGGATTCCCTGAGTGGAGAGAACCCTCACCCGGCGCTTCGCGCCGACCTCTCCCGCAAGCGGAGAGGTGAGATCACCGCCGCTACGTGCAGCGCGCCGAAAAACCCGATCCCGCGAGCTTGGCCAGCACATCGTCCAGATGCGCGCGGTCACGGGTTTCGATCACGAGCTCGAGCAGCGTCGCCTTGGCCGGGAGCGCCGAGAAGGTGCGCTGGTGCGAGACTTCGATGATATTCGCACCGGCTTCGGCGAGCAGCGCCGAGACCGCGGCGAGCTGGCCGGGTCGGTCGACAATGTCGAGCGTGAGCTGCGTCAACCGTCCCTCGCGCGCGAGCTCGCGCGTCAGCACCGAGGCGATCAGGCGCGTGTCGATGTTGCCGCCGGTCAGGACCAGGCCGACCTTCTGCCCCGCGAAGCGCTGCGGCGCGGCCAATACCGCCGCGAGGCCCACGGCACCGGCCCCTTCGACGACCGTCTTCTCGATCGAGATCAGCATCGATACCGCGCGCTCGATCTGATCTTCCGTGACCAGCAGGATGTCGTCGACCAATTCGCGCACGATCTTGGTCGTGATCTGGCCCGGCGACTTGACCGCAATGCCCTCGGCAAGGGTGTCGCCGCGCATCGGCAGATGCTCGTTCCTGATCGCGTTGTGCATCGACGGGTAGAGCTGGGCCTGGACGCCGATGATCTTCAAACCGGGCTTGAGCGATTTGGCTGCGATCGCGATGCCCGAGATCAACCCGCCGCCGCCGATCGGCACGACGAGCACATCCAGATCCGGCACGGATGCCAGCATCTCCAGTGCAATCGTGCCCTGGCCAGCCATGATCAGCGGATCGTCATAGGGATGGACAAAGGTCATGCCGCGTGTCTCGCAAAGCTTGCGGGCAAACTGCGCGGCGTCCTCCAGCGTCGCGCCGGAGATGATGACTTCGGCGCCATGGCGCCGCGTATTCTCGATCTTCACCATCGGCGTGCCGATCGGCATCACGATCGTGGCGGGAATGCCGAGCCGCAAGGCGTGGTAGGCGACGCCCTGCGCATGATTGCCGGCCGACATCGCGATCACGCCGCGCTGTCGTTCCTCCGAGGACAAAGCTTGCAGGCGGTTCAACGCCCCGCGTTCCTTGAAGGAGGAGGTGAACTGCAAATTCTCGAATTTGAGCCAGATCTCGCAGCCGCAGATCTCGCTCAGCGTCCGGCTCTGGTTGCAGGCGGTGACGATGACGGAATCGCGGATGGTGGCCGCGGCGGCCCTGATATCGGCCAGGGTGATCGGAAGGTTTTTCAAGTTGACCTCGGTTTGTCCTGTAGCTCCTGTTGGCGCGCCTGTGGCATGCTCACGGCCTCCCTCCTTGGATACGGTCTGGAATGCCAACCTATATTGCCCTGCTCCGTGCCGTGAATGTAGGCGGAACCGGCAAGCTGCCAATGGCCGAGCTGAAAGCGATGTGCGTCGCCGAAGGATTTGCAAGCGTACAAACCTATATCGCCAGCGGCAATGTGGTGTTCGACAGCAAATTGCCCGCCGGGAAGGTGAAGGCTGCATTGGAGAAGCGGCTGCAGGCCTATGCGGGCAGCCCGATCGGCGTGGTGATCAGGACTGCGGAGGAGATGGCCGCGGTGCTGAAGGCCAATCCGTTCCCCAAGGCGCAGCCGAACTGGACGGTTGCGATCTTCCTCGACGAAGCGCCGCCGCCCGATGCGCTTGCCGCGATCAGGGGGCAGCAGGACGAGGACGTGCGCCTCGGCAAGCGCGAGATCTATGTCGCCTATCGCTCAGGCATGGGTCGCTCGAAGCTGAAGATACCGGCAGCCGCAAACGGCACCGCGCGGAACATCAATACGATCGCCAAGCTCGTGGAGCTCGCGCCGGGCAGTTAGAGCATCCCTGGGCGAAGTGGAGACCGGCTCAGGCGTCCTGGAGTGCGGCCTGGGCGTGCTCGCGCGGCCTCACCGGCTCGGCCCGCTCGACCACGTCGCAATTCTCACAATGCAGGACGGTACGGAAATGCTTGTCCAGCGCGACGGTCCGTTGCCGGCCGCATTGGCAGCGCATCTGCTTGTCCATGGGAATGACCCTGGTTGTACTGGTTCGCGGGAAGGTCAGTGCGCCTAGCTAGCCGCTAAGGGTTAACCTAGTGTGACGACGATGACGCAAATCGGGCGCGGCTTCGACAAGCCATCTTGCCGCGGCGCCGATTTTCCTGCGGTTCGAGGCCGACCCGGTCGCGGGCTCAATGGCGCCGAGGGCCAAGCTCAGAGGCTCGGCACTTCCTCCAGCGCGACCGCTTGCAAGCCGCCAAAGCGGCGTTCCCGGCCATGGAAGGAGGCTAGCGCCTCGGCGAGATCGTCCCCGTCGAACTCCGGCCACATCCGATCGGTGAAGTGCAGCTCGGCGTAGGCGCCTTCCCACAGCATGAAATCGGACAGGCGCTTTTCGCCGCTGGTGCGGATGATGAGATCGACGTCGCGCAGATTCGGCTCGCCGGTGACGAGCTCTGAGAAGGCCTCGCGCGTGAGCTTGCCAAAGCCGGCGACCCGGGTCGCGGCGTTGAGGATGGCATCGCGGGCGGAGTAATCGATCGCGATGCGCAGATGCAGGGTGTCGCCATCAGCCGTCGCGTCTTCCGCGCGGCCGATCGCAGCCGCAATGCCGTTGGGCAGACGGTCGCGGCGGCCGATCACGGTGAGGCGAACGCCATTGCGCACCAGCGCCTGGATCTCGTTGGCGAGGTAGAAGCGCAACAGGCCCATCAGCGCCGTGACCTCGGCCTTCGGCCTGCGCCAATTGTCGCTGGAGAAGGCATAGAGTGTCAGCGTACCGATCCCCTGTTCGGGCGCTGCCTCGACGATGCGGCGGATCGCTTCGACCCCGGCCTCGTGGCCGCGCAGGCGCGACAACCCCTTCCGCGTCGCCCATCTTCCATTGCCGTCCATGATGATGCCGACGTGAAGTTTGGAGGAAAGATCACTTTGCATTACAAAGTCTCCGATCAAAAAAGGGAATCGTGATCAGGCCGGCAGGATGCCGAGCTGGGAAGGCGCGGCGCCCTCCTTGCCCGCGGCCTTGGCGGCGTCGCGCACCAGCCGTTCCAGCACAGCCAGATAGTCGAGGAAGCGGCGGCGGCCCGCCTTGGTGAGGCGGCAAGTGGTGTGCGGGCGATTGCCCTCATACCTCTTGGTGACTTCGACGAGTCCGGCTTCCTGCAACACCTGCAGATGACGGCTGAGATTGCCGTCGGTCAATCCGCAAAGCTGCTTGAGATCGGCAAACGCCAATCCCTTGGGATGCGTCATCAGCGAGGTCATCAGCCCGAGTCGCGCCTTCTCGTGGATCACGCGGTCAAGACCGTCATAGGAGAACGGCGCGTTGTTGGCTTCAATCTTCGACATCGTTTTCTCCGGTGGCGAAATACAACAGGGCAGCCATCAAAACCTGACCGACGACGAAGGGCAGGCCCATGGTCCAGGGCGACAAGGCGTGGCTCTGGCTCGCGACCACCAGCACCGCAAAGCCCGAGAGGAAATACCAGGCGCCGGCAAAGGCGATGCTGCGCGGCAACGAGCGGACAGAGGCGAACACGCCGAGGCTCACCAGCACCTGCCACAGGCCGGGCAGCATCCACAGCGTTTCAGGCGCGAACTTCCACAACAGGATCGCGAGCAAGACGCCGGCGACGCCCGCGGGCAGGAACTGCTCGACCGCTTGCTGGATCATGGCGTCCGCGAGCCCGGAATGATGCCGGCGCGAGCGCGCCCGCATCTCGGTCCAGATCAGCGCGGCCGAAAGCAGCGCGGCGACGGTCCAGCCGCCAAAGAAGGTGAGCGGGTTCCCGGTCGGATTGTTGAGCCAGAGGAACTGCAGGATGGCTGTCAAGAACGCGACGCCGCCGGTGGCGGCCACGGTCGCCGGGCCATAGCCGCGGAACGCCGTGCCCGCCGCAATCTGGCTGCGGATGGCAAGAATGTCGGCCAGGGCCTTGTCGAGATCGCGCATCGGTTGTCCGAACTTTGCATTGCAAAGTACACCGAGTCGCGAGACGGGCGCAAGTCAGCCAGCGGCCGACTGGATCACTTCGGCCGTCTCCATGGAAACAGTTTGTGTAGCGCCAGCGCCGCTACACCTTCACCAGGCTCGCAAATCCGCCATAGATCATGCGCTTGCCGTCGAAGGGCATCGACTTTCCGTTCATCATGGGTTTGAGACGCTCATCCGCCATCACCTTGGCATTGATCTTGTCGCGCTGGGCACGCGATTTGTAGGTGATCCAGGCGAACACGACGGTTTCGCCGGGTTTCAGCTTGACGCTTTGCGGGAACGAGGTGAGCTTGCCGGGCTTGACGTCCTCGGCGACCCATTCGCGATAGTCCAGCGCGCCATGCTCGCGCCAGATCTTGCCGCACTTTCGCGACATCTGGGCATAGGCGGCGAGATTCTTCTTCGGGACGGCGACGATGAAGCCATCGACATAGGGCATGGGCGATTCCTGTTGTTGTTCCCGTCATTGCGAGGCGCGAAGCAACGAAGCAATCCATTTCTCTGCTTGCGGTGGATTGCTTCGCAATGACGGTTTGTGGGTGCGTCAGCTATGGCAACAGGATGCCTGAAACGGCATCGGCTGGTATTGGTCACGGTGCCGCACCCAGTCCATCGGATAAGGCAGGCCCTCTTCATGCCGGCCGAGCGGCGTGAGATCGAGATAGTGGTAGGCCGCATTCATCATGTCGGTACCTCGGGCAAAACACGAATAGGTGTGAAAGACGTTGCCGGTCTCGTCGCGGTAGAACACGCTGATGCCAGGCGCCTCCTCGATACCAAAGCCGGACGTGCCGAAATTGTAGATCTTAGCGCCCGACTTCACTTCTTCCGGCGTGAACGACACCGCGAAATCATGGTTGAAGTCGCTGTTGGCCGAGGACAGCCAGTCGAACGTCCAGCCCATCCGTTTCCTGAACGCTTCCAGCTTCTCGAATGGCGCACGCGAGATCGCCACCAGCGTGGTGTCGCGCGCTGCAAGATGCGGGATCATGCGCTCGTATCCGTCGGCCCAGAACGAACAGCTCTTGCAGCCTTCGTCCCAATCGGGCCCGAACATGAAGTGCTGCACCACGAGTTGCGGCCTGCCCTTGAACAGGTCGGCGAGCGCTATCTTGCCGTTCGGGCCGTCGAACATGTAGGCCTTGTCGATCTTGACCCAGGGCAATGCCCGACGCTCCGCGCTGAGGGCATCGCGGGCACGGGTGAGCTCCTTTTCATGCGCCATATGGACCTTGCGGGCTTCAATCCACTCCTCGCGTGACACGACTTTGTGTGGCTGCATGGTGTCCTCCCTTGACAGTATTCAAGCGATGAAACTTTCCAGCTTGGTGAACAGCTCCGTCCATCCGCGCTCATGATTGTCGCGCGCGGTCTCGTCGACGAACTGCTCGTGATGGAAGGTCAGCAGCGTGCCGGCGCCATCTGACCTCAGCGATACCGTCACCAGCGACTCGCGCTCGGGCGTCGAATGCCAGGCCCAGGTGAACACCAATCGCTCGTTTGGCACGACATCGCGATAGACGCCGCCGACTTCGTGATATTCGCCGTCGTTGCCGGTGAAACTGATGCGGTAGCGCCCGCCGGCGCGAACGTCGAGCTCAGCCCGCACCGAGCCGGGCTTCACATTCGCCGGCCCGAACCACTGCACTAGGTTTTCCGGTTCGGTCCACGCGGCGTAGACTTTTTCCGGCCGCGCACGGAGGCGGCGCGTGAGGGTGAGGCCGGGGCGCGCGGCGGGGCCGGAGCTGGCGGTGCTGATGGCCATGGGTCTTCCTCCACGAAGGCGGCAAGGCGATCGAAATTGTCGGACCAGAAGCGCACATAGCGATTGAGCCAGTCCATCGCCTGCTCCATCGGGCGCGCGGTCAGCCGGCACGCCACCGTGCGGCCGGTCTTCTCCCGCATGATCAGGCCGGCATCCGACAACACGTCGAGATGCTTCATGATCGCGGACAGCGACATCTGAAATGGCTGCGCGAGCTCGCTCACGGACAAGTCGTCCTTCTCGCCAAGCCGTGCCAGAAGCGCACGGCGGGTGGGATCGGAAAGCGCCGCGAAAGTGCGGTCCAGCGTCTCGTCGAGATACTTAACCATATGGTTTAGTATAGACGCGATCGATCACGAGTCAATGGCGCGTATCGCGAGAACATTCACGAAAATTTGGCGCGCAAGAGAAGGGGACAGAAGCGACTAGCGCGCGCCGTTCTTTCCTTCTCCCCTTGTGGGAGAAGGTGGCGCGCATGCAATGCGCGACCGATGAGGGGCTGTCTCCGAGCGACGGTGATTGTGGAGACAACCCCTCACCCTAGCGGGTCTGTTGCTGACGCCGGCGCAGCCCTCTCCCACAAGGGGAGAGGGCACATCAACTCACGCCGCGAAGGCGCACCGCGTGAAGCGCGCCGTTCGCAAGCTCAGTCGTAATAATAATTGTCCCTATGCACGCGCCCGCGACGCGGCGGCTGCTGCTGACCGAAGGCTACGCGTGGATTGATGTTGCAATAGAGGTTGCGGCCGGACGCGCTCGCCATGCATTGCCCGTAGGTTTGATACGAGCAGTCGCCCGGAATGCCGAAGCCCCTGCCTTGGGCGCACCAGGGATAGTCATAGGCCGCGGCAGGAGCGGAGCCGGCGGTGACACCCGCCCCGACGGCCGTCACGGCCAGCACTGCCAACATCAGTTTGCGCATCGTCGTTCTCCTTCGCCTGGGCCAAGCTGACCATTGCCCCGCATCTGCGTAGTCGCATCGCCGGCGTCAAGGTTCAGAACGCGATTGCCGCAGGAAGGTTCTGGCTGGTGCGCGCTTGTGTCCTATTCCACCTTGAGCCCGGCGCCCTCGACGACTTTCCTCCACTTTTCGGTCTCGGCGACGATCTCCGCGCCGAACGCCTCCGGCGTCTGGATGCGCGGCTCGCCGCCCAGTTCAACCAAACGTGTTTTCATCGCCGGCTCGGCCATCACAGCGTTGATCTCGCTGTTGAGCTTGGCGATGATCTCCTTCGGTGTGTTCTTTGGCACTCCCATGCCGAACAAGGCGCTCGCCTCATAGCCCTTCACGGTCTCGCTGATGGCCTGCACGTCGGGCAGTTGCGATGAACGCTCCGCCGTGGTGACGCCGAGCGCCCGCAATGAGCCGGAGCGGATATGCTGGATGATCGAGGGCATGTTGTCGAAGATCACGTGCACTTGACCGGCAAGCAGGTCGGTGATGGCCGGCGCCGCGCCGCGATAGGGCACGTGCTGCATCTTGGCGCCGCTCATCGCCATGAACATCTCGCCGGAGAGATGCACCGAAGTGCCATTGCCCGATGAGGCCATGTTCACCTTGCCGGGATTGGCCTTCACATATGCTATGAACTCGGCGACGTTTTTGGCCGGGACATCCTTGTTGACGGTCATGACGTTCGGCACCCGCTGGAACGAGGCGACCGGCGCGATGTCGCGAACGAAATTGAACTTCAAATTCGCATACAGCGTGGCGTTGATGTAGTTCGCGGGATTGACCAGCAGCACGGTGTAGCCGTCCGGCTCGGCATTAACAGCGGCCTCCGTGCCGATATTGTTGCCGGCGCCGGGCTTGTTCTCGACCACGAATTGCTGTCCGAGCTTTTCCGACAGCCGCTGCCCGATCAGACGCGCCAGGATATCGGTGGCGCCGCCCGGCGGATAGCCGACGATCCAGCGGACCGGCCGAGCCGGATAGTCCGCCGCTGCCGAAGCGCGGCCGATCGCAAATGTCGAAATCCCGGAACCGATCAGGCCAAGCGCAGTACGGCGTGAAATCATGTAGTTTCCTCCGATATGGCCGGGTTCACACTCCGGTCCGTTTCTATTGAATTAGTGACGCCGCGCGTTGTAACAAACTACGCATTGGACAGCCAGTGCGCGGCCTGCGCGCTGGACCGCGACGAAAGGATGAGGCCATGGCCGTCAAGGTGAACGCGCTCGACCATCTCGTGATCAACGTGTCCGACGTGGCGCGATCCACCGAATGGTACAGCAGGATCCTCGGCATGGAGGTCAAGGTGTTCGATCCCGGCGAAGGCAAGGCGCCACGGACATCGCTGGAGTTCGGCAACCAGAAGATCAATGTGCGGCCGCGCGATGCCTCCAAGATCGAGTGGTTCACGGCCGACCACGAGACGCCCGGCAGCGAGGACCTCTGCTTCCTCACCTCCAGCACGCCCGATCAGGTGGTCGCGCATCTGAAGGCCAACGGCGTCAGGATCGAGGAAGGCCCGGTGCCCAGGCATGGCGCGCGCGGCATGCTGCGCTCGGTCTATTGCCGCGATCCCGACGGCAGCCTGATCGAGATTTCGTCGTATGAGGGTGGCGGCAAGTAAGCGCGAAGTAAGCGCACCTTTCCGAGCACGCCCTCCGTCGTCATGCCCGGGCTTGACCCGGGCATCCACGTCTTGCTTGCCACGGTTTCGTGGATGGCCGGGTCAAGCCCGGCCATGACGGAAGAAATAGCGCGATTTGATCGCGCCGGAATCCAGTGGCAAAACTGTCCTCCGAACAAGCAAGACGAAAGCAGCCGGCAAGGTTGCACGGGAGGAAGCATGACCAATTCACAGGCAGCACCTGGTATCGTGGGACCGTTCGCAGGCCTTGACGTGCCGTGGCTGCTTCGGATGCGCGCCGAGGTCCGGCGCGATCACCCGTTCCTGATCTGGGCGCCGTTCGAGGCGCCGGCGCGGAAATGGACCTACGGCGAATTTCACGAGCGCGTCGGCGCGCTGGCCGCAGGACTTGCGAGACGCGGCATCAGGCCCGGCGAATATGTGCTGATCCATCTCGACAATTGCATCGAGGCGATGCTGGCCTGGTTCGCCTGCGTCGAGCTTGGCGCGATCGCGGTCACCACCAACACGCGCTCGGCCGCCGCCGAGATGGAATATTTCGCCGGGCATTGCGGCGCGGTCGCCGCCATCACCCAGCCGGCCTACGCGGAACTGATCGCGGCCAATTGCCGCGAGCTGCGCTGGATCGCCGTGATCTCGCATAACGCCGGCGCCGCGCCGGCACAGACCACCTCACGCAGCGACAGTTTTGAAGCGCTGTTCGCCGACAGCGCCGACCGGCCGCGCCGCGCCACCGATCCGCTCGCCCCCTGCAGCGTGCAATACACGTCCGGCACGACATCGCGCCCGAAGGCGGTGTTGTGGACCCATGCCAATGCGCTGTGGGGCGCCAAGGTCAATGCCGCGCACGAAGACCTGCATGCCGGCGATGTGCACCAGACCTACCTGCCACTGTTCCACACCAATGCGCTGGCCTATTCGATGCTGGCGACGCTCTGGGTCGGTGCCTCCTGTGTGATCCAGCCGCGCTTTTCCGCAAGCCGGTTCTGGGGCGTCGCGCTGGAGCATGGCTGCACCTGGACCTCGACCATCCCATTCTGCATGAAGGCGCTGGTGGAGCACGAGATCCCGAAGAATCACAAGTTCCGGCTCTGGGGCACGGCGGTGTGCGAGCCGCCGGCCTTTGCCGCGTTCGGCGTCAGGACCATCGGCTGGTGGGGCATGACGGAGACCATCACCCACGGCATCGTCGGCGAGGTCGACCAGCCGAACGCGCCGATGTCGATCGGCCGCGCGGCGAGCGAATACTCGATCCGGATCACCAATGATGACGGCTCGGCGACGGAAGTCGGCGGCACCGGCAATCTCTCGATCAAGGGCATTCCCGGATTGTCGCTGTTCAAGGAATATCTGCACAACGAAAAGGCTACCCGGGAAAGCTTCGACGAGCACGGCTATTTCCTGACCGGCGACCGCGTCATGTTGCTCGAACACGGCTTCGTCAAGTTCGGCGACCGCGCCAAGGACATGCTGAAGGTCGGCGGCGAGAACGTCGCGGCGTCCGAGATCGAACAGGTGATCGCGGTGGTCGCAGGCGTGCGCGAGGCGGCGGTGGTTGCAAAGAAGCACCCGATGCTCGAGGAGGTGCCGGTGGTCTTCATCATTCCGCAGGGCGGCGTCGCACCCGCAGGCCTGCACGACGATGTCATGGCCGCCTGTCGCAACGCGCTCGCCGACTTCAAGGTGCCGCGCGAAATCCGCTTCGTCGACGACATGCCGCGCTCGACGCTGGAGAAGGTCGCGAAGGCGGAATTGCGCAAGCTGCTGGAGTGACGCGCGGACGCGTCATTTCCGGGGCAACGCCTCTCCACGTCATTGCGAGCGAAGCGAAGCAATCCATGGTGCCGCTTGCGGAAGCATGGATTGCTTCGTCGTGGAGCCTGTCATCGGGTCCGCCAGAGGCGGGACCCGTTGGCTCCTCGCAATCACGGGCGGAGCAGTCCGAATCAATAATGCCCGAACGCGACCGGGCGGAACGCCTGCAGCAATTGCTGGTCGAGCTTGGCGCCCATATCTTCCATGATCGCGAACGCCTTGGCGTGGGTGAACTGCAGCCGGTAGGCGCGCCTCTCCACCAGCGCGGCATAGATATCGACGATGGTGGTGACCCGCACGATGTCGCTGATCTGGCCGCCGTGGAGGCCATTCGGATAGCCGGAGCCGTCCAGCATCTCGTGATGGTGCAGCACCACGTCGAGCATTTCAGGCGGAAAGCCGCCTTGGACCAAGAGCGCCTCGTAGCCGCGCCGCGGATGCTCGCGCATCTCGGCCATCTCGTCCGCGGTCAATTCGGTCGGCTTGTCCAGGATCGAGGTCGGGATGAACGCCTTGCCGACATCGTGCAAGAGCGCCGCGCGGGCGAGGCGGCGCTGGTCGTCCTCGCGCATGCCGAGGTGCTGTGCGAACGCCACCGCGAAGCCGGTCACGAACAGGCAATGACGATAGGTGTCGGTGTGATGGCAGCCGACCATGGTCAGCCATTCGCGCAAGGATGAGTGCTTGATCGCCTTCAGGATCTTGCGCTCGGCGGCGACGATGTCGCTGAATTGCAGGGGCACGCCGGCCGGCAGCTTTTCGAACATCTTGACCATGACCGCGTGCGCCGCCTCGACGCCGCGATTCAGCGCCTTGCCGCGATCGGTTTCATCGTAGCCGTCGGCGTCCGGAAACGCGGCGCGGATGCGCTGCAACAGTCCGGCAGCGTCGAACGGACGCGAGATCGTGTCGGTGGCCCCGAGCGCCCAGGCCTGCATGGTCGCGTGGTGCAATGCATCCTGCAGCACGAACAGGCGCGGCATTTCGCGATAGGCTTCCGTCCTGAGCTTGTTGCGCACGAGCTGCACGCTCTCGGGCGAGCGCAGGTTGATGTCGACCACGATGCCCGAAAGATTATCCGCGGGCTTCTCGGGAATCTCCGCGGTCGAGATGGTATCGACCTCGCCGACGGACCGCAAAATCCTCGCCAGTTCGCTGCTCTGGTCGCCTCGATCCGACGCCAGCAACAGGCGGCGTCTTAGCGAAGTCTTGTTGGCTAACGCTGTCATGAAATCCTTGGGCGTTCGCAATGACGATCGACAAGCCAGGCTAGCGGAGAATGAGTTCCCTGCGGCTTAATAGGCGTGATGAACGGGGGTCTAGCGCCAATGCTAGAATTTTAACGATCGGGCCTTCCATTTCCGCATTTCCCACCCGCGAACGGATCGCGCTAGGATGATTGCGCAGCATCGCTGCGGAAAATCTGGTCGGGGAAACGCAATGCCGAAAATCAAGCGAGATGGGGTCGAGATTTATTACGAGGTCCATGGCGATGGCCCTCCCCTGCTTTTGACCCACGGCTATTCATCGACCTCCGCGATGTGGCAGGGCCAGGTCGGGGCGCTGTCGAAGCGCCACAGGCTGGTGCTGTGGGACATGCGCGGCCACGGCCAGTCGGACTATCCGAGCGATCCCGCGGCCTATAGCGAAGCCCTGACGGTCGCCGACATGGCCGCGCTGCTGGATACGGTCGGCGCGGAAAAGGCGATCGTCGGCGGGCTCTCGCTCGGCGGCTATATGTCGCTTGCATTCTATCGCGCCTACCCTGAGCGGGTGCGCGCGCTCCTGATCATCGACACCGGACCCGGCTTCAAGAAGGACGACGCCCGCGATGCCTGGAACAAGCGCGCCTACGACACCGCAGAGAAGTTCGAGCGCGAAGGCCTGGACCTTTTAAAGTCGTTCAGCCGTGAGCGCTCGACGGTAACGCACCGCGATGCCACCGGTCTTGCGCTTGCCGCCCGCGGCATGCTGACCCAGCGCGACGCGCGCGTGATCGAGTCGCTGCCCGAGATCAAGGTGCCGTCGCTGATCGTGGTCGGCGCCGACGACACGCCGTTCCTCGCCGCCTCCGACTATATGGCGGCCAAGATCCCCGGCGCGCAGAAGGTCGTGATCCCGGCCGCCGGCCACGCCGTCAATATCGATCAGCCGCAAGCCTTCATCGAGGCGGTGTTGCCGTTCCTCGATAGCCTCGAAGTCAAGTCGGAGCAGAAGGCTGCGTCATGAGGAGGATGACCGCGACACTGCTCGTGCTCGCCGCTGCCGCGGAACCGGCCTGCGCGCAACACCTGCCGCCATTTGGCGGTCCTGCTCCTGCGCCATCTTACTTCGTTACAACGCTGTCGAACACCGCGCCGCTGGTGTTCGGGATGGACGTGGAAGAAACGTCGCGCGCGCTCGGCACGCCCCTCACCTACCTCAAAGGACGTCCCGGCAATGAGATCTATCTCACCTTCCGTGACCTCGGCGGCAGCGGCCTGTTCCCGCACAAGGACCGGCTGTTCCTGCAGTTCCGCAAAGGACGGCTCGCCGGCTGGAAAGCCGACTGGGGCCAGAACTGGATGTGGCGGTAGAGCATGATCCGGAAAAGTGGAAACCGGTTTTCCGAAAAGATCATGCTCAAACAAGAGATGAGATCATGATCCGATTCCGTAATCGGATCATGATCTACCCGCTGCTCTTTCGCGAACCGTAATTGCAACCCTCAAACGAGAAGGGATGACCCATGGGACATGATATCACGCTGACGGCTTCGGACGGCTTCAAGCTCGGTGGCTACCGTGCGGACCCGTCCGGCGCGCCAAAGGGCGCGATCGTGGTGATCCAGGAGATTTTCGGCGTCAACCACCACATCCGCGCGGTCTGCGACCGCCTCGCGCAGGAAGGCTATGTCGCGATCGCACCCTCGATCTTCGACCGCAGCGAGCCGAATTTCCAGAGCGGCTATTCCCCTGATGAAATCGCCGTCGCGCGAAAGTTCGTCGCCAATCCGGATTGGACGGCGATGCTGCGCGACACGCAGGCTGCGATTGATGCCGTGAAGAGCGTCGGCCCGGTCGGCATCATCGGCTTCTGTCTCGGCGGCAGCGTCGCCTATGTCGCGGCGACCAAGCTGACGGGCCTGAAGGCAGCCGTCGGCTATTACGGCGGCGCCATCGTCCGCTTTGCCGACGGCAAGCCGACGGTGCCGACGCAACTTCATTTCGGCGAAAAGGATAGCGGTATTCCCTTGACCGATGTGGAGACCATCAAGGCCAAGCGACCCGAGGTCGAGATCCACATCTATCCCGGCGCGCAGCACGGCTTTCACTGCGACGAACGGGCGAGCTACGACAAGGCCAGCGCCGACATCGCCTGGCCGCGCAGCCTGGCGTTTTTCGCGAAGCATTTGAAATAGCGCACTCTCTCCACGGTCATTCCGGGGCACGCGCAGCGTGAGCCCGGAATCCATCGGGCCGCAGGCGCCGGCGGCGAAATGGGTTCCGGGCTCGACGCTTCGCATCGCCCCGGAATGAAGAGTTGAGAGAGTGTCGCGTAGCCTAGAACCACCGCTCGCCGACGAACACCGTATCGCCGGGGCTCATCGGCGTGCCGAGCGGCACGGTGTAGCGCCCCGAGCCGCCAGCATCGGTATGCGTCAGCGTCACCATGTCGCGCTTGGCGCGCGGCGAGAAGCCGCCCGCAATCGCCACGGCGCTTTCGACGGTCATGTTGGGCACATAAGGATATTGTCCGGGGGCGGCGACTTCGCCGAGGATGAAGAACGGCCTGTACGCCTCGATCTCGACGGCGACCGAAGGCTCGCGGATATAGCCGCTGCGCAGCTTTGCCGCGATCTCGCCTGCGAGCCCCGACGTCGTCCTGCCGCGCGCGGGCACCTGCCCGATGAGCGGCATGGTGATCGAGCCGGCAGCATCGATCGCGTAGGTATTGGTGAGCCCTTCCTGGCCGTAGACCACGACGCGCAGCCGGTCGCCGGCATCGAGATGATAGGCCGAGTCGTAGCGGACCGCAGCAACCGGCGCCGCTGCATAGGCCGCGCGGGGTGAAGCGGCAAAGGCGGAGCGAAGCGCGCCGACGGCGCCACCGCCGCTGCTGGCGACCGCGACCGGCGCAGGGCTGGCAGGCCCGCCATAAGCCATGGAGTCGAGATCGGCCGGCGCTGGAGCGACCGCGACCGGGCCGCTCGCGTGCATGCAGCCTGACAGCACGAGTGCAGTCATAACGGCAGTGATCGGCAATCGAAACGCGCGTGCAACCCGCACCCTGGCCATCCCTGAAAAGCGAGACAGCCTAGTCTTGCACCGGTTATGGTTAACAAATGGTTTGTTAGAGAGAACTCCCTCGCCCCGCTCTTGCGGGGCGAGGGAGAACGCGATCAGGCGGTGACGCCGACCCCGATCGGGCACGACACGCCGGTGCCGCCAAGGCCGCAATAGCCCGCCGGATTCTTGGCGAGATATTGCTGATGATAGTCTTCCGCGAAATAGAACTCGGCGGCCTTTGCGATCTCGGTGGTGATCGGACCGAGGCCCTTGGCCGAAAGCGCTTTCTGATAGGCGGCCTTCGAGGCCTCCGCGGCCTTCCGCTGCGCGTCGCCAAAGGTGTAGATCGCGGAGCGATATTGCGTGCCGACATCGTTGCCCTGACGCATGCCCTGCGTCGGGTTGTGATTTTCCCAGAATGTCTTCAGGAGTTGCTCGTAGGAGATCTTCTTCGGATCGAACACGACCAGCACCACTTCGGTGTGGCCGGTACGACCGGAGCAAACCTCCTCATAGGTCGGATTCGGCGTGTAGCCGCCGGCATAGCCAACGGCGGTCGTGTAGATGCCATCGCCGAGCTCCCAGAATTTGCGCTCGGCGCCCCAGAAGCAGCCGAGCCCGAACACCGCCTGCTCCAGACCTTCAGGATAAGGCGGCTGCAGTTTGCTGCCGTTGACGAAGTGGGTGGTGGCGGTCGGGATCGGCGTGGCGCGTCCCGGCAGCGCTTCGGCTGCACTCGGCAACGCGGTGGTCTTGCGCATGAACAACATGGATTACCTCCAGGCGGGCACATCGGCCTGAAGCCGAGAGCGGCTTCGGCCGGCTAGGCCCTCAATATAGGTATTTACGCGCGATCTGGCAGCCCTGTTACGTCCCCACAACCCGAAGGAGCAAAGTTACGATCAATCGCGCGCGTAGCCGATCAGCGGCTTGCGCGGCCGGAACAGGATCATCAAGAGGATGCCGGCGACACCGAGCACGACGAAAACCGGCTGGTCGAGGATGATCTTGATCACGCTGTCCCAGAGGAAAGGCGCGGTGCGCTCGATCCAGGCACGGAAGGCCGCCTGGCTGGACTGGTGGATGTCGTTCCAGAACTGGCCGAAACGGGTGAAGCGCAGGGTCTGATCGGCGACGAAGCGGGCGCCGTCATAGACCATGAAAACAAATCCGCCGGCCAGGAGCAGCAGGCCGATTAACCGAAAAAACCCGCGGATCATGCCTCACCCTTAGTCCCTGTCCGCCCCAAGCGCGCCAAGGCCCATTAACGGCAGGAAGGGCCGAAATTCAACCTGTTCAGCACCTTGGCGGCCATTTTCTGCCGGTTTCGGCCCTCCGAACCGGGTGGAAAACGTTGACGCTGGGGGCCGGCCCCTCTATAAGACCGCGCAATGGCGGCGGGCGCAATCCTGCCGCCGCTGTTCTTTGGACGGGCGGCCGCCGGGACTTTTGCTTCTGGGCACGGCTCCCTCAAGAACACATCTCGACAACACAGCAGAGTAGATCACGCGATTTCAACGGCCGGCGCGCTCGAGCCCGACCAACAGAGCGACCAACGCCGAAGGACAATTGAGACCATGGCCAACACCACTTCCGCCAAGAAGGCGACCCGCAAGATTGCCCGCCGCACCATCATCAACAAGTCGCGCCGCACCCAGATGCGTGGTGCGGTTCGCTCGGTCGAAGAAGCGATCAAGCGCGGCGACCGCGATGCAGCGCTGAAGGCGATGGCGCATGCCGAGCCCGAACTGATGAAGGCCGCACAGCGCAACATCGTTCACCGCAATACTGCGAGCCGCAAAGTCTCGCGCCTGACGCATCAGATCGCCAAGCTGGCGAAGTGAGCTGACGGAAAAACACTTTCGTCAAGGGCCCGGCTTTACGCCGGGCCTTTTTCTTTTGCGAAGCTTCGAACGACTGTGCTCCCGAAGTGACTCGCTGTTGCAGGACAGCGCGTGTGCCATATTCCGCGCGTCCGTAGTTTTACCGAACCTGCAGTTCTTGCTGCGCCTCACACGCGACGACGCGATTAAATACGCACGCGCGCGCCGCATAAATGGAATAGCGCTAAACATTTCCTCGGCGAAAAGCCGCGAAGGGTTACCCTCCAAAAGCAATCGCGAAAAACTTCGTCTCGCTAATCACTTACCCACATAGCGAAGCCGACTTGTTTGAAAAATGGCGCCGCCGAGATGCTACGTAAATATTTTATGAACTTTTTTTTCCGTTACACCGCGCTTTGTGACACGCGCGAATCTGCGCGGTGATTCAAAAACTTGCTTTCCGGTTTCGCAATTGCAATGCCGCAACACCGGCGAAGACTCAACTCACGAGCCACAAACAACGGATTGTCAGAAATCGCGCTTGGTGTATTTGTTTATGCGTTCGCGGCGCCCACGGCTCTTAAGATCAGCGCGATCTTAGACCCACGGGCGGACGTGCAAATCGGCGGCGGTGTGCGCGTTAGCGACGCTTTCCAAGCGAAGCTGAGTTGGCAACTCATAGCAATATGAGAACGGTTGTTCTGTGTCTGGATTTCTCGATCGCAGCGTCCGCGCTGCGAGAGAGACGAACTGGGGAGACACGCAACAGCCGCGGCCTTAAGCAGCGGGGAACGCGGTGCCCGTGAATGGGTTGACAAGGACTGAACTACGCGGCGGCGCAGCACTGGACATTTCGATGTTCGGGAGCGGCACACTGAATTTGGACCACTTGCGAGTGGATTGCTCGCCGCGCGCAATCGCGGCGAGAGGGGGAGGCAGTATGATTTACGGAACCATCGCAGCATTCGAATTGCGCATTTCAGACAAGTCCCTATTCGACACCTTGGATTGCTCTTCCGCAAACAGCTCCACGCGAACTCCGGATACTCCTTCGAGTACGCGCTGACCTCGCGAACGCACGTCTGTTCCAGCACATAATCTGCCCTGCGGCGGTTTCGCCGAACGGGAGAGATGTGCCCGGAACAGAAGGCCTCGCTAGAGGTCGCGCCGTGGCAAGAAACATGCACGGCGCTTTCACAATCAACGGCACTACTCTTGAGAAAAGTCTTCAGGCAATGACAAACACGGAACAGGATCGCTGGTCGCGGGTGAAGGGACGGTTGCGGACGAGCGTAGGGGAGGATGTCTATACGAGCTGGTTTGCACGCATGGATCTTGAGGGCGTGCAGGACGAAAGCGTCCGCCTGTCGGTTCCGACCCGATTCCTGAAGAGCTGGATCCAGGCGCACTACGCCGATCGCGTGCTCTCCTGCTGGCAGGCCGAGATGCCGGAGGTGCATCGCATCGATCTGACCGTGCGCACGGCAGTGCGGCCTTCGGCCACGGTGAAGGAGACTCCCGCGCCGGCAGAAACGCGCCGCGTCGAGCGTCCGGAAGGACGGCCTTCCGTCGAACTGCGTTCGACCGCGACCGCGCCGGTATCGGCGAGCCACGATGCGCTCGGTGGTTCACCGCTCGATCCGCGGCTGACATTTGCGAGCTTCGTGGTCGGCCGCTCGAATACGCTCGCGCATGCGGCGGCGCGCCAGGTTGCGGAAGGTCGTCGCGGCGATCCCGTGATGTTCAACCCGCTCTACATCCATGCCGGCGTGGGGCTCGGTAAAACCCATCTTCTGCAGGCAGTGACCTGGGCCGGCAATTCCGGTGGCGAGCGCAAGGTGCTGTATCTCACCGCGGAAAAATTCATGTACGGGTTCGTCGCGGCGCTGAAGACGCAGACGGCGCTGGCGTTCAAGGAAGCGCTGCGCGGCATCGACGTGCTGGTGATTGACGACCTGCAATTCCTGCAAGGCAAATCGACTCAGGCCGAGTTCTGTCACACGCTGAATGCGCTGATCGATGCCGGCCGCCAGGTCGTGATCGCGGCCGATCGTCCGCCGTCCGATCTGGAAAGCCTCGACGATCGCGTGCGCTCGCGGCTTGCCGGCGGGCTCGTGGTCGAAATGGGATCGCTCGGCGAGGAGCTGCGCCTCGGCATCCTCAAATCGCGCGTGGCCGCGGCCCGCGTCCATCACGCAAGCTTCGACGTGCCGGACGAGGTGCTGGACTATCTGTCACGCACCATCACCCATAATGGCCGCGACCTCGAGGGCGCGATCAACCGCCTGCTCGCGCACAGCAAGCTGAACAACCAGCCGGTGACGCTGGAGATGGCCGAGCGCGAGGTCCGCGATCTGATCCGCCCGCAGGAGCCGAAGCGCATCAAGATCGAGGACATCCAGCGCGTGGTCGCCCGGCAGTACAATGTCAGCCGTTCCGACCTCTTGTCCTCGCGCCGCACGGCGAACGTGGTGCGTCCGCGCCAGGTCGCGATGTACCTGGCCAAGACGCTGACGCTCCGCTCGCTGCCCGAGATCGGCCGGCGCTTCGGCGGGCGCGACCACACCACGGTGCTCCATGCCGTGCGCAAGATCGAAGCACTGGTCGCCAAGGACAACTCGCTCTCCGAAGAGGTCGAATCCCTGAAGCGCCAATTGCAGGAATGAATTCTTCCCTCCCGCCCCGTTTTCCGGGGCGGGAGGGACCTTTATGCCTGAAAACGTGGGGAACGGCGTCCCGCTCCCTTGCGCTCGCGCGTTATCCGCGCCACCTTGCGGTCCCCCCGACGGTTTGGTCAAATCCCATGGATTGACCGGCTTTCGGGCCTCAAACGCCGCGGCGCGCCCATGGCCGCCCGGCCTTTCCATCTCAGAGCACGGTGGGTTACCGGTTTTCGGACAGACCATGCTCAACTCAGGGATCTGGCGGGTATTGCAATGAAGGTCACCGTCGAGCGCGCGCAACTCCTGAAGTCGCTCGGCCACGTGCATCGCGTGGTCGAACGTCGCAACACCATCCCGATCCTCGGCAATGTGCTGGTCCGCGCCGAAAATGCCAAACTCTCGCTGAAGGCGACCGACCTCGATCTCGAGGTGACGGAGACGCTGGCCGCGGAAACCGCCACCGCCGGCTCGACGACGGTGCCCGCCCACATGTTCTACGACATCGTGCGCAAGCTGCCCGACGGCTCCCAGATCGTGCTGGAGGCGGACGGCGACCGCTCGGTGCTGGCGATCCGGGCCGGCCGCTCGCGCTTCACCCTGCAAACGCTGCCGGAGAGCGATTTCCCGGATCTGGCCGCCGGCGACATGACGCATTCGTTCTCGCTTCCCGCCGCCGGCGTCAAGCGCCTGATCGACCGCACGCAGTTTGCGATTTCGACCGAAGAGACACGCTATTATCTCAACGGCATCTACCTGCATTCGGCGGGCAGCGCCCAACAGGCGACGCTCCGCGGCGTCGCGACCGACGGCCATCGCCTGGCGCAGGTCGACCTGGTGCAGCCGAAGGGTGCCGCCGGCATGCCCGGCGTGATCGTGCCGCGCAAGACCGTCGGCGAAGTGCAGCGGCTGATCGAGGATACCGAGGCGGAAATCACCATCGAGCTCTCGCCGGGCAAGATCCGCTTCACGCTCGGCAATGTGGTGCTGACCTCGAAATTGATAGACGGCACCTTCCCCGATTACGGCCGCGTGATCCCGCAGAACAACGACAAGGAACTGGTGGTCGACAAGAAGGATTTTGAAGCCGCCGTCGACCGCGTTTCGACCATCTCCAGCGAGCGCGGCCGCGCGGTCAAGCTGTCGCTGTCGGCAGGCAAGCTCGTGCTGTCGGTGACAAACCCGGATTCCGGCAGCGCCACCGAGGAACTGGAGGTCGAATACGCCTCCGACGCACTCGATATCGGCTTCAACTCGCGCTATTTGCTCGACATCGCCGCCCAGATCGAGGGCGAAGTCGCAGTCCTGAAACTCGCCGATCCCGGCTCGCCGACGCTGGTGCAGGACAAGGACAACAAGAGCGCGCTGTACGTGCTGATGCCCATGCGGGTGTGACCTCGTCCCGCGAAACGCGCTCCGACGTACCCTCTCCCCTTGTGGGAGAGGGTGGCGCCTCACGAAGTGAGGCGCCGGGTGAGGGGTTCGCGCCGCGAACACCACACCATCGACCGATCGCCAAGCGCATCCGCACCTTCGCGAAGAAGATGCGGCGGGAGCCGACCGATGCCGAAGCGAAGATGTGGCGATTGCTCCGCGATCGACGCCTTTCACACCTGAAGTTTCGTCGCCAAGTCCCGTTTCAGACCTATATTCTCGACTTCGTCTGTTTCGAGAAGCGCCTCGTCATCGAAATAGACGGCAGTCAGCACGCGTCATCGACACGAGATGCGGTGAGAGAAGCCGCCCTCATCGCGGAAGGCTTTCGTGTCGCACGTTACTGGAACAACGATGTGCTGCTGCAACCCGGCGCGATATTGGAGGACATTCTCGCAAAGCTTGCCGAGCTGTGAGATACCCCTCACCCGTCGCCTCGCTTCGCGAGGCGCCACCCTCTCCCACAAGGGGAGAGGGGAAGGACGACGAACGACATGACCCCTTCGCGCATCCATCGGCTGTCGCTGACGCATTTCCGCAATTATCGGGCGGCGAGCGTTTCGACGCGCGGTGACGTGGTGGTGCTGGTCGGGCCGAACGGTGCCGGCAAGACCAATTGCCTCGAGGCGATCTCGTTTCTGGCGCCGGGGCGGGGCCTGCGCCGCGCGACGCTGGAAGACGTCGCCGACAACCAGGGCGAAGGTTCCTGGGCGGTCTCCGCCGAGGTCGAGGGCGCGCTGGGACTGTCGACGCTCGGCACCGGGATCGAAGCGCCCGCGCAAGGCGGCGAGAGCGTCAGCCGGCGCTGCCGCATCGATCGCGAGCCGGTGGGTTCGGCCGCGGCCTTCGGCGACCATCTGCGTATGGTGTGGCTCACGCCTGCGATGGACGGCTTGTTCATGGGCGCGGCCTCCGAACGACGGCGGTTCTTCGATCGGCTGGTGCTTGCGATCGACTCCGAGCATTCCAGCCGCGTCTCGGCGCTGGAGCGCTCGCTGCGCTCGCGCAATCGCCTCCTGGAAGTGCGCAATTATGACGACCACTGGTGCGGCGCGATCGAACGCGAGACCGCAGAGCTTGCGGTCGCGGTGGCGGCGACGCGCGGCCAGACCGCCGCAAGACTGTCGGCGATGCTGCGCGAGCGCGCGCAGGGCTCGGCGTTTCCTTCCGCCGAGATCGCGCTCGACGGCTGGATGGAGAATGCGCTGCTCAGCGAGCCCGCAACGGCCGTCGAGGACCGCTACCGGGAGATCCTGCGCCTCAGCCGCGCGCGGGATGCCGCCGCCGGACGCACGCTCGACGGCCCGCATCTGACCGATCTGCAGGTCGTCTACGCGCCGAAGAACATGCCGGCACGCGACGCCTCCACCGGCGAGCAGAAGGCGCTTCTGATCGGGCTGGTGCTGGCACATGCGACATTGGTCGCCGAGATGACCGGCATCGTGCCGCTGCTGTTGCTCGACGAAGTGGTGGCGCATCTCGATCCGAACAGGCGCAAGGCGCTGTTCGACGAGTTGGCAAAGCTCGGCGCGCAGGTCTGGATGACCGGCGCCGATCCTGCCGCGTTCGTCGATATTGGGGCCAATGGCGAGATCTTCGACGTCGACGCAGGCCGCATCAGCCGCCGCGGCTGACGCTACTTTCCCGGATCGCTTGCTTTGCGCCCGTCGAGCACACGGTCAATCACCGCGTCGACGAGATAGGCCGAACCCTTCTCGGTGAGGTGAATGCCGTCGCTTGCGGTGATATCGCCGGCACTGTCGCCGATCCGGGTCAGGCAGCCCTCGCCATTGCACAGCACATCCCAGGCGGAGACGAAGTCCGCACCGGCGGGCGCAAGCTTGTCACGCATCACCGCGTCGAACCATCCGCTGGTCACGCCGCCGCTCCAGCGCGCCGGGAGCAGGTCGTGATAAAGCAGGAAATAACGCAGCACTTCATTCGGCAGCCCGCGCCGCCAGGTCGGCACCGCACCGAGCACGACCACGCGCGCGCCGGTCTCACGCTTCAGCGCGGCGGCGGTCTCGGCGATCTTGTCCGGATAGCGATCCCAGGTGCCGTGCATCAGCACGATGTCGGGCCTGATATCGCGGATCAGTGAGAACACCTTGTCATTCATCGCGCGGCAGTTGGGCGTGCCGGGCACATCGACATTCAGAACAGGAACGCAGGAGGCCGAGGTGAACTGCGCGATGCCGAAATTCTTCGTCTCCTGCACTTTCCGCAATCCGGGCAACAGCGCGCCCGCGGTCGAGTCGCCCCAGATCACGACCAGCGGGCGGCGGTCACGGTCAACGCAATCATCGGCGAACGACGTATCGCGGCCGAGATCGAGCAGGCATTGGTGGAACCGCCATTGCGCTGGCTGTGTCGACACACCGGCCATGGCGCGGATTTCCGGCGGCAGGCGGAAATCGTAGCCACGCCCCCAAACGACAGTGCCGCCGAGCGCGGCGATGAGCACGATGCTGGCACCCAGCGCAACCAATTTGCGCGGCTGCGGCCGGCCGAAACGCAGCGGCTTCTCGATGAGGCGGTAGGTCGCGCAGGCGAGCAGCACGCTGAGCAGCAGGATCAGGCCGCGCTCGAGCAGCGTCAGCGGACTGAACTTGATCAGCGCGAAGAACACCAGCAGCGGCCAGTGCCAGAGATAGAGCGGATAACTGATCAGCCCGATCCATACCATCGGCCGGCTGGCGAGCAGGCTGCGATTGAGCCAGGCAGCGGGAGCCGACAGCAGCAGCGCGGACCCAACTACCGGCAGCGCCGCGCGCCAACCCGGAAACTGGCTGTGACTGTCGTACAGGCCGACCGCGAGCGCGATCAGGGCGAACCCTGCGAACGCACGCCAATCACTCGCGACGGTCGGTTTGCCGGTTTGGCTCCAGCCCAGCGCCAGCAAGGCGCCGGCGAGCAATTCGAAGGCGCGCGTGAACGGCAGATAGAAGGTTGCGACCGGGTTTGCGCCGATCAGCACCAGATTGAGGGCGAAGGAGGCGGCGCCGAGGATTGCGGCGATCCAGAACAGTTTCAGCCGCAGCCGCGCCACCAGGATCAGCAATAGCGGCCAGAACAGGTAGAACTGCTCCTCGATGCCGAGCGACCACAGATGCAGCAGCGGCTTTTTCGCCGATTCGACGTCGAAATAGCCTGACTGCAGCAATAGCGCGATGTTGGCGAGAAACGCAGCGCTGGCAAAGACGTCGCTGCCCAGTTGCACATAGGCGGACGGCAGCATCAATAGCCAGCCCGCCACCAGCGCGACAGCGAGCACGACGATCAGCGCTGGAAAAATCCGCCGGATGCGCCTGGCATAGAAGCCGGCCAGACTGAAGCGCTGCTCGCCGAGCTCGCGCGCGATGATACCGGTGATCAGAAAGCCGGAAATCACGAAGAAGACATCGACGCCGACGAACCCGCCCGGCGCGGCTTCAGGAAAAGCGTGGAAGATCAGCACCAGCATCACGGCGATGGCGCGGAGGCCATCGATATCGGGCCGATAAAGCTGGGACGGCAGGGACAAGGGCAAATAATCCGGAAATCGCGGAACTAGGAGAAGGCATCGAAGTCAGCCTGCTTCGATGCCCTCTCTAGCAGGTCCGCGAAGCGCTGCCAGAGGGAGCTCGCCGAGCGATCCAAATCGGGATTCTCGAGCGCTCGCAATGGACCTCGAATCGCGCTTTTTCGCGGCCTTTGAAACAGCCTTAAACCGCCTTGAAAAAAGGCAGAAAAATACTATTTATTCAACAGCTTGCGGAGACAGACTTT
Source organism: Bradyrhizobium sp. Crot121 (assembly GCF_059512385.1). Lineage (NCBI taxonomy): Bacteria > Pseudomonadati > Pseudomonadota > Alphaproteobacteria > Hyphomicrobiales > Nitrobacteraceae > Bradyrhizobium > Bradyrhizobium sp. Crot121. Next base: position 70,999 of record NZ_JCAMOR010000019.1, read on the forward strand.
GCGCTAGGCGCGATGCATCTTTCGTGGCACAAATAGTGTAATCAGCCCTCAGTTTTGCGCTGCTGATTCGGGACATCCTAAGGCCTCACATGACAGAACCAGCCCGGCAGACCCCTGCCGAAAGCGAGCATCCCATTCCCGTGGAATATGGTGCGGAATCGATCCGGGTCTTGAAGGGCCTGGATGCCGTGCGCAAGCGGCCGGGCATGTATATCGGCGACACCGATGACGGTTCCGGCCTGCATCACATGGTCTATGAAGTCGTCGATAACGCGATCGACGAAGCGCTTGCGGGCCACGCGACGCGCGTCGAAGTCGTGCTCAATCCCGACAATTCCGTCACCGTGCGCGACGACGGCCGCGGTATTCCCGTCGGCATCCACAAGGGCGAAGGCATCTCCGCGGCCGAGGTCATCATGACCCAGCTCCATGCCGGTGGTAAATTCGACCAGAACTCCTACAAGGTTTCGGGCGGCCTGCACGGCGTCGGCGTCTCCGTCGTCAACGCGCTGTCGAGTTCGTTGAAGCTCCGCGTCTGGCGCGACGACAAGGAACATTTTGTCGAGTTCGCCCATGGCGATTCGCTCGCCCCGTTGAAGGTGGTCGGCGACGCCAATGGCAAGCGCGGCACCGAGGTCACCTTCCTCGCCTCCATCGAGACCTTCAAGAACATCGAATATGATTTCGCGACGCTGGAGCATCGCCTGCGCGAACTCGCCTTCCTCAATTCCGGCGTCAACATCGTGCTCTCGGACATGCGCCATGCGGTCGAGAAGCGCGAGGAACTGCACTATGTCGGCGGCGTCGAGGAATTCGTCAAATATCTCGACCGCAACAAGAAGGCGGTCGTCGCCAATCCGATCATGGTCCGTTCGGAGATGAACGGCATCGGGGTCGAAGCCGCGCTGTGGTGGAACGACAGCTACCACGAGAACGTGCTGTGCTTCACCAACAATATCCCGCAGCGTGACGGCGGCACCCATCTGGCCGGCTTCCGCGGCGCGCTGACGCGTCAGGTCAACGGCTATGCCGAGGCCAACGCGAAAAAGGAAAAGATCACGCTGACCGGCGACGACTGTCGTGAGGGCCTGACCGCCGTGCTCTCGGTGAAAGTGCCGGATCCGAAGTTCTCGTCGCAGACCAAGGACAAGCTGGTGTCCTCGGAAGTGCGTCCCGTTGTCGAGAACGTCATCAACGAGGCCCTTGCCGCCTGGTTCGAGGAGCATCCGAGCGAGGCGAAAGTCATCGTCGGCAAGGTGATCCAGGCCGCGGCCGCCCGCGAGGCCGCGCGCAAGGCGCGCGAACTGACCCGCAAGAATCCGCTCGCGGTCTCCTCGCTGCCAGGCAAACTGGCCGACTGCCAGGAGAAGGATCCCGCCAAGTCGGAACTCTTCATCGTCGAGGGTGACTCGGCAGGCGGCAGCGCCAAGCAGGGCCGCAACCGCGAATTCCAAGCGGTGCTGCCGCTGCGCGGCAAGATCCTCAATGTCGAGCGCGTCCGCCCCGACAAGATGCTGTCCTCTGAGCAGATCGGTACGCTGATCACGGCGCTCGGCACCGGGATCAGCGACGACTTCTCGATCGACAAGCTGCGCTATCACAAGATCATCGTGATGACGGACGCCGACGTCGACGGCGCCCATATCCGCACGCTGCTCTTGACCTTCTTCTATCGCCAGATGCGCGAGATCATCGACGGCGGTTATCTCTATATTGCGCAGCCGCCGCTCTATAAGGTCACGCGCGGCAAGTCCGAGCAGTATCTGAAGGACGAGCGCGCGCTGGAAGATTATCTGATCGAGGCCGGGCTCGACGATTGCGTGTTCACGCTTGGCACCGGCGAGGAACGCTCGGGCCGCGATCTGCGCTCCCTGATCGACGACGCCCGCGTCATTCGCGCCGTGCTGCGCAACCTGCATAGCCGCTACAATCGGAAGGTCGTCGAGCAGGCTGCCATCGCAGGTCTGTTCGGCAAGGATATCTACAGCAATCCGGAAACCGCCGCTGCCGCGGCAGAATACATGGCGGGACGGCTGGACAATCAGGCCGAGGAAGTCGAACGCGGCTGGACCGGACAATTCGTCGAAGGCCAGGGCTTCATGTTCGAACGCACCGTACGCGGCGTCAAGGATGTCGCCGTCATCGACGACGCCTTCCTCGGTTCGGCCGACGCCCGCAAGCTCCACGAATACCGGGAGCGGCTGCAGAGCGTCTATGCCCGCTCCGGCAAGCTGCGCCGCAAGGACAGCGAGCAACTCATCTACGGCCCCGTCGACCTGTTCGAAGCCGTAACCAACACGGCCCGCAAGGGCCTGACCCTGCAACGCTACAAAGGTCTCGGCGAGATGAACCCGGAGCAGCTCTGGGAGACCACGCTGGATACCGACGCGCGCTCGCTGTTGCAGGTGAAGGTCAAGGAGGTCGATGAGGCCGACGACATCTTCACCAAGCTGATGGGCGACGTGGTCGAGCCGCGCCGCGACTTCATCCAGGAAAACTCGCTCAGCGCAAACATCGACATCTGAGGCCGCGACGCTGCCAGCCCGAGCGCATCAGGCGTCGGCGTCGGTCGCGGCCAATGGCGGCAGGTTTTCGCGCCTGCGCGTGAGGTCGATGAGCTGGCGCAGACCGGGCGGCGGTTGGCGGCGGCTCGGATAGTAGATGGTGAAGGGCGGGCCTTCCGAGGCCCATTCCGGCAGCAGGATTTCCAACGCGCCGGATACGACCTCCGCTTCGATCCGCCGTTCCAGACAATAGACGAAGCCCACGCCACGCAGCGCCATGTCGACTGCATGTTCCGTCTCGTTGGCGCATACCGGCCCGCGGACATCGAGCCGGATCATCGAATCGCCATTGCCCAATTCCCACGGGAAGTTGCGGTTATCGCCGACGCGCATCTCGACGCACGGAAGCTGCAGCAGATCGCCGGGAGTATCGGGACGGCCAGCGCGCGCGATCAGTTCGGGTGAGCCGACCACGACCCACTTCAACGGTTTGGTCAGCGCTATCCCCACCATGTCCAGCGGCACGCGATCGCCATAGCGGATGCCGGCGTCAAAGCCCTCGGCGATGATCTCGACCATGCGATCCTCGACGGTTACGTCGACATGCATGCCCGGAAATTCCTTGCAGTAACGCGGCAGCACGGGACCAAGCACAAGCCGTGCGGCATCACGGAGAACGTTGAGACGAAGCCGCCCCACCGGGACACGTCGATGGTTCTCCAGCCCGGTCAAGGCATCGCGGATGGTGCGAAATCCATTCTCCAGCTCAGCGGCAAGCGCGGCTCCTGCGTCAGTCGGCCTGACGGAACGGCTGGAGCGATGCAACAGCCTTACGCCCAGATCGGACTCCAGCTTGCGCAGGCGATGGCTCAAGGCGGACGTGCTCACGCCGAGCTCGATGCCCGCTTTGGCAAGGCTGCCGCGGCGCACGATCGTCAGGAACACGTTCAAGTCCGCCAGCATGTTTCGGTCGAACGTTTTCATGAACGGCCTCTCAAGGCGTCGTTGAGCTGCACTCAACGAACCTACCCTGGTGGCCGCGGTTTTACGACCCATACTCAAGTTTCAAGGAAGAGGCGCCGCGCATGGAGCCGCGCTTCTCGGCGCCTTCCCCGCATGACGAAGGAGACACGCGATGACGAAACGAACTGGCAGCCGCAGGGATTTCCTCACCGTCGCCGCGGCGACGGTCGGCGCCCTTGCGGCACCGTCATTGGTGATAGCCGCCACCGACAGCAAAGGAGACAATCGCATGGCACAGGCAAATCGGGCGACACAACTTTTCAAGCCGGAGTTCCGCTTCGGGCTGGGCGGTGTTCCGCTCGGCAACGAGTTCAACAAGGTCACCGACGAGGACGCCGAGGCGACGCTCGAGGCCGCATGGAGCGCCGGCGTGCGTTATTTCGACGTGGCTCCCTGGTACGGCTTCGGATTGTCGGAGCGCCGCTTCGGCCATTTCCTGCACAACAAGCCCCGCGGCGATTACGTACTGTCGTCGAAGGTCGGCAAGCTGTTCAAGGCCTCGAAGAACAATCGGCATGCGGAAATCTTTCCACTCTCGGACTCGCCGAATGACGTCACCTACGACTACACCGCTGACGGTGTTCGCCGTTCAATCGAGGACAGCCTGCAGCGGCTCGGCGTCGACAGCCTTGATGTGGCGTTCGTCCACGACATCTCGCCTGATTTTCCATACTTCCCGACATCATGGCAGGAGCAGTTCGTGATCGCCGAACGCGGCGCGTTCCCGGCACTCTCGCGCATGCGCGAGGAAGGCATCATCAAGGCCTGGGGCATCGGCGTGAATTGTCCCGAGCCGATCCTGCGCGTCATCGACGTTGCCGATCCCGACGTCTGCCTTTGCGCGTCGCAGTACTCGCTGATCGATCATGCCAACGCCGTCAATCAGGTTTTCCCGGCGGTGCGGCAGAAGAACGTGTCGCTGGTGATCGGCTCGGCGCTGAATGCAGGCTTCATCTCCGGCAGTCCGCGCTACAATTACGGGCCGAACAATTACAAGATCTCCCCGGCCCATATCGAGAAACGCGACCGGCTGCGCGCAGCAGCCGCCCGCCACGGCGTCGATCTGCGGACCGCGGCGTTGCAGTTCTCATCAGCCCCTGACGTTGTCGTCGCCTTGGTCGTGGGCGCGAGCAGCCACCGGCAGATCCTCGAGGACTACAATTCAATGCAGGCCAAGATCCCCGCGGAATTCTGGCAGGAGCTGAAGGAAAGCGGGCTGATCGAGCAGGCAGCCACAGTCCCGGCCTGATGGCCGGGGCAGTGGATGCTAAGGGCATGACTTGGACGAGCCTTGTGTGCTATGTCGCTCTGACTGCCCTTTGATTCCGTTACGGAATCTTCCACGAGCGAAGCAACCAACCCGTCGAGGACAACGTGGCGCCCATCCAATATATCGTCGAGGGCGGCCACCGGCTCTCCGGCACGATCGAGCCGTCCGGCAACAAGAATTCGGCGCTGCCGATCATTGCGGCGGCGCTATTGACCGAGCATCCGGTCACGCTGACCAATGTGCCGCGGATCCGCGACACCGAGACGCTGGTTGAGCTTTGCCGCTCCGTCGGCGCCTCGGCCGAGTGGACCGAGCGAAACACGCTGCTGATCCACGCCAAGGAGATCCGCGCCGCCGATCTCGATCCGGAACTGTGTGCGCGGATCCGCGCCTCGATCCTGCTCGCGGGGCCGCTGCTCGCCCGCTGCGGCGAGGTCGCATTGCCGCCGCCCGGCGGCGACGTGATCGGCCGCCGCCGTCTCGACACGCATTTCCTCGCTTTCGAGCAGTTAGGTGCCAGCGTCACCGCGACGCATCGGCTCGAGTTCCGCGCCTCCCGCCTGAAGGGCGCCGACGTGTTCCTCGACGAGCCCAGCGTCACCGCGACCGAGAACGCGCTGGTTGCGGCCGTGGCGGCCCGCGGCACCACCTACCTGCGCAACGCCGCGTCCGAGCCGCATGTGCAGGATCTCGCGCATTTCCTGGTCGCGCTCGGCGCCAAGATCGAGGGCATCGGCACCAATACCATCATCGTGCACGGCCCGGCCACGCTCGGCGGCACGCACTACGCGCTCCAGCCCGATCACATCGAGGTCGGCTCGCTGATCGGGCTTGCCGCGGTGACGCGCTCGCCGCTGCGCATCGCGCGTGCCGGCGTCGAGCATCTGCGCTCGATCCGGATGGGTTTTGAGCGGCTCGGCATCGTCTGCGGCGTCGAGGGCGACGACCTCGTGGTGCCCTCGGGCCAGACCATGAAGATCCATGATGATTTCGGCGGCCATGTGCCGAAGTTGGAGGACCAGCCCTGGCCGGCCTTCCCCGCAGATTTGATGTCGATCGCGATCGTCACCGCGACCCAATGCGATGGCGTCATCCTGATGTTCGAAAAAATGTTCGAATCGCGGATGTTCTTCGTCGACAAGCTCATCGCAATGGGCGGGCGCATCGTGTTGTGCGACCCGCATCGCGCCATCGTCGCCGGTCCGAGCCGCCTGCGCGGCGCGCCGATGACCTCCCCCGACATCCGCGCCGGCATGGCGATGCTGCTTGCGGCCGTCTGCGCCGAGGGCACCTCCACCATCAACAATGCCGACCAGATCGAGCGCGGCTACGAGCGGATCGAGCAGCGGCTGAACGCGCTCGGCGCCAAGATCACCCGCGTGCCCGAACGCGTGCGGTAAATTGGAACTAACGGCCGACCTGTCCGTTGCACTGCCAATCCCCCATAGGCAGGTGCGACCATGCGCGTTCGTCTGCCCAGCTTTCTCCAGATCACCGGCGGCGATGCCGCCAATCTCACCATTGCCGCGGCAGCAGTCGCGGTGCTGACGATTGCGCTCTGGCTCGCGCATAGCAACGAGAGCCCCAGCGGCGTCGCGGGCATCCCGGTCGTGATCCCGCACCATTCGGCGGCGCTCCTGACGAGCGAGCGCGCCCATGTCAGCGATCCCCGCGTCGGACAGATCGCCGACGGCGTCCTCGAGGCCCAGCAACGCGAAATCAACGCGATCAGGCAGGGCCAGCCGTAAACCGGGCCGTAGCCCGGGTGAAGCGAAGCGCAACCCGGGACAGCCGCATCGGCATTCGCGAGCGGCCCCGGGTTACGCCTGCGCTCCACCCGGGCCACCGCAGTGGCTGTTCCGCCACCTTTTAGGCGCGCGGCAGTGCTAATCTCACGCCATGACCTCAACCGAGAACATCGAACGCGCTTCGATGGCGCCGTGCGCGGCCGCGCGTGCGCCTCGTCACCATTTGCGCGACGAGCTCACTGAGACCCTGCGCCTGGCAGTGCCAATGGCGCTGACGCAGCTCGGCCAGATCGCGATGATGACGACCGACCTCGCCTTCATCGGCCGGTTCGGCGACGAGGCTGTCGCCGCCGCAGCCTTGGCGGGCACGGTCTACTTTGTCAGCTTCACCTTCGGCATGGGACTGATGTCCGCCGTCGCCCCGCTGGCGGCGCAAGCCTTTGGCGCGCGCAATCCGCGCATGGTGCGGCGCTCGCTCCGCGTCGGGCTGTGGGCCGCGCTGTTCATCACATTGCCGCTGATGGTGCTGCCGTTCCGCGGCGAGCAGATCCTGCTCGCGCTCGGCCAGTCCGCGACGGCCGCGCAGCTCGCGCAGCAGTATCTGTTCGGCCTCGCCTGGGGCATGCTGCCGGCGCTGTGGTTCATTGCGATCCGCGGCTTCATGAGTGCGGTCAACCGGCCCGAGCCGATCCTGTGGATCACGCTCGCGGCGATCCCGGCCAATGCGCTGCTGGTCTATCTCCTGCTCTATGGTGCTTCCTATGGCGCTTGGCGATTGCCGTCGCTCGGGCTGTTCGGGGTCGGCATTGCCACCTCGATCGTCAATCTCGGGACCTTCCTCGCCGGCCTGTGGTTCGCCTACCGCCGCCGGCCGTTCCGGAAATACCAGGTGCTCGGCCGCGTCTGGCGCATCGATTGGCCACTGATGCGGCAGCTCGTCATTGTCGGCGCGCCGATCTCAGTCTCGTTCCTCCTGGAATTTGGCCTGTTCGGCGCAGCGGGGCTGTTGATGGGGCTGATCTCGACGGCCGCGCTGGCCGCGCACCAGATCGCGCTGCAGATCGCAGCCATCCTGTTCATGGTGCCGTTCGGGATCGGCATGGCGGCGACGGTCCGTGTCGGCCATGCGGTCGGACGCACCGATGCGCAAGCGGTCAGGCGCGCGGGACTCGTCGCAACCGGGCTCGGCATCGCCTTCATGTCGACGATGACGCTCTTTGTCATTCTCGGACGATCCGCGATCGCCGAAATCTTCCTCGGCGAAGCAGCCGAAGCGACCGTGCAATTGACGGCCTCGCTGCTCCTGGTCGGCTCGACCTTCTTCATCGCCGACGGCGTGCAGACGGTTGCCGCCGGCGCGTTGCGCGGCATGAACGACACGCGCCTGCCGCTGCTGTTCGCCACGATCAGCTACTGGCTGATCGGGTTCACCTCTGCGTGCCTGCTCGGCTTCGCGACCACGCTCGGCGCAGTCGGCATCTGGATCGGGCTATCGGCCGGGACTGCGGCCTACGCCCTTCTGCTCATCTTGCGTTTCCGCCTGCTGACCAGCAGATTGGCCGTGTGATGAAAGCGCGCGAAGTCACGCCCGATATCGATCCCGGCCCGTTGCTCGCGGGCGCGGAGTTCATCGACGCCTTTCGCATCGCCGTCGACGGCACCGCGCTCGATGCGCGCAAGGCGGCCGAGAAGATGTTTGCGCGCCGGCAGCGCTGGATCGAAGCGCTGTTGCGATTGCGCAATCTGATTGTCGCGCCGCTTGGCCTGAAGACGTCGGGCGAAGGCGATAGGGCATCGCTTGGCATGGTCGGCATGTTTCCGGTTCTCAGCGAGACGCCGGAACGGCTGGTGGCGGGCTTCAACGACAGCCATCTCGATTTTCGTGTCGTGGTCGATGTCACCGCACATGCCGGCAGCCAGGAGGTCACCACCACCACGCTGGTGCGGACGCATAATCGGCTCGGCCGGACCTACCTCGCGATCATCCTGCCCTTTCACCGTCTGGTCGTGGCCGCGATGCTGCGGCAGGTCGCGCTTTAGAGCCAGCCTAACCGCATCGCGCGCTCGGCCGTGAACTAAACCTAGAGCGTGATGAGATAAGGTCGAATTGTGTTCCCATGGGCGCTGCCTCTTCTCACCTCTCCCATAGGGAGAGGTCGGCGCGTAGCGCCGGGTGAGGGGATCTGCTCTATCGAGGGACCGTAACCCCTCACCCGCGCCTCCGGCGCGACCTCTCCCTTCGGGAGAGGTGAACTTGCGGCCAAGCCGATTCAACCAAATGACATCGCGCTCTAGTCGCGATGGAAGAAGAAAACTTTGGTCGTGAGACAAAGCATCAAGATGACGGTGCACTCGAGAAACAGCAACGTCGCAACGAAAAGCACGGGCTCTTCGGAGGCAACAATCGTCCTGGTAAAACCGAGCTTTTTCCATCCGATTGTCAATTGTCCGAATAAGTAGGAATGCAAAGGTCCCGCAATCGCGCCGACCGCAAGCCCTGCCGTCGCGAGCAACTTCTTCCACATCGGCCAATCGGCAAATCGCCTGAGCTGCTCAGTCCTGAATGTCTGCCGTTCGGCATCGCTCATAAGCAAGAAGCGGCGGTTAAGGATGCCGAAGTAGACGAGCCATCTTTTCCATCTCGGTAATGCCGCAAAGCGCTGAGCTTTGCTTTCTTCGGATTCGGTATCATTCATCGCATGGCCGCATGATAGTGGAGATGAAGCCTGTGTCTCCGGACGATACCTCCTAAGATTTAAGAGCGGTTGAGCGCGAGGCGGTAAAGTGCAGCTTTCGAGAGTAAACGATAGCTTAAGGTGTAACTTCCGCCTTGGTCACGAGCGCTGCGGACGGCGGCGACTTCGCCGACGTCGCGCTGCAGGGCAGCATAAATAGGCGCGATCGCCGGCGTGCAAATTGCGCCCGCCGGCGTCTTGTCGCCAGAGGTGCAATCGCTTCAAGAATCAGCGGCGAGGAGGCCATCGCGGACCGGTCCGGCGGTCCAATCGTCCCCTGAGAGCGGCCTGACCGTTACGTCATTGATGACTCCGAGCTGCAGGCTTGGATCGAAATGGCGCATCGTCCGCTCATTCAGGTCAATGATGCGGCCAGGCGTCAGTGGCCCCACGTCATTTATCTTGACGATGACCTTCTTGCCTACAGCCTCAACGAGGGCATACTTCGGCTTCGCGCCATACTGCACCCCACCGAATTTCTGACGCAAACTTGTCTTGATGGCAGCCGCCCAGCCAGAGGGATCATAGCGCTCGCCGGAGGCTGTATTCGGGCCGCCCTCCCGCCATCCGGGCCGGAACGGATTGTACATGGATGCTGCGCCAACGATCGCATCCCCAGAAGCGACATCGACGACAGCGCTTGAATAAACCGCGCGGGTTTCACTGCGAGCAATGGTAACAGAAATGGCAAGTGCAACTAGGGCGCCGCAAATTGCGGCGCTCGAGCGGAAGAGCATCATAACTCCTTGATTGATTTTCTTCGATCGTTCGGTTCCCGATGCCGCAACGCATGGCCAAGCGAACGCGGAGGCGTTTACGAACTTGTGCCAATTTTTTGCGGATTCGCGCCAACCCGGGCGATGGAACCGCTGTGGGAACCGGGGCGGTTCTCACACAGTGTTTTAGTTCTCATCGACTAAGACAGAGATTGCGTCAGCAGCATGACAGCGCGTGCGCAGGAGCAAGCGTTCTGCCGAGGGCGCAAGGAACAAGCCACAAGCCCATTGGATCGCGCGGCAAATGCGGCCAAGGAGGCCGGTGTTTCCTGCGAGACGATTCAGTAGAGAACGGGCAACCCTATCAAGCCATCATCGCAGCAGCCAAGGACAGGGGCCGCGATCTCATTGTTATGTCATCCTACAGAGCGCACGCCCTATTCTTCGGCCGCCTCTTTCGCCGCTGCCGACGTCTCCGACCACTCGCCAACGACGCGATCGAGATCGAGCAGGTTCTGCCGCATCTGCTCCAGCGAGAATCCGAGTGCGAAGAAACGCTCCGCCATGTCGCCGGGAAGACCGCGGATCAGGCCCTCGCTGCGAACAGCGGCGACTTCGTTCGCATAGCGCTGCAGGGCGGCATGAACAGGCGCGATCGGCGGTGCGCCCGCGCCCATGCGCAGCGCTGCGGCGGCAGAACGCAAATAGAGCGTGATCGCCTTGCTGACGTCGGACAAGGGCGCCGCAAGTCGCGCCTGCACATTCGCCGGCAGCGGCACCACAGTGGCGCGGCCGATCATCACGACATCATGGCGCAGTCGCAAGATGGTCCGCAGCAGCGGCCCGGTGTCCGGACCGGACGATAGATGCGCGGAGCGCTCGCGCTCCGCCTCCGCGCCGGTTGCGTCCAGGCCGACCAGCGCGGTGCCGATGCCGTCCTGGATGCGGTGCAGGGCGTCATTGTCACGCCCGCGCGTCAGGCCGGCGAGCAGCTCAGTGAAGGCGGCCGCGATCAGTTCCAGCAGGCGCGCGGCGTTGACGCGGATCTGGCTCACCGCGCGCGACGGCAACACCAGAAACGACACCAGAAGCCCGGTGACCGCGCCGACCGCGACCTCGCTGACGCGGTCGATTGCGGATACCAGCGGATCGGCGTGATGCATGGTCGGGACCAGCAGCACGATCACGGCCGTCACGGCGGCCGCACTGAGGCTGGGGTTGATGGCCGCGACAAAGGCCAGTGGCGCAACCGCCAGCACCAGCAAGCCGAGCAGGCCGCTCTCTCCGGAATACGGGATCAGCACCGCGATGGCGCCGCCATAGATCGCGCCGCCGATGGTGCCGAGCATGTAGTCGCGGGTTGCCTTCAGCGATCGGCCGACGCTCATCTGGGTCACGATCAGCGACGTCAGCACCGCCCAGAGCGGCAGCAGGAGGTGCAGCGCGACGGCCACCGCATAGGCGATCGCGGCCGCCACCGTGACCCTGACTGCCAGCGCCAATTGGCCCTTTCGGCTGCGAATCCAGCCGAGCACACGTTTCGCGGCGGCTGTCATGCGACCAAATCTCTGCTGCTCACGACGATCCTATGGCTGACGTTCGGCATGGCTGATGCCCGCGGCGTGAAGGCGGCTTGAAACGTGAAACCGGCCCGCCTACCCTGCGCGACAGAACGAGGAAACACGATGGCCAACGAAACCGCAACGCTCGCCGCCTATGTCGCTAACCTGAAATTCGCGGATATTCCACCGGAAGTATTGCAGCGCGCCAAGGTGCTGACGCTGGACTTCCTGGGCAGCACGATCCGGGCGCGGCGCGAAGCCGAATCCACGCCCTCGCTGCTCAAGATGCTGGAAGCGCTGGCGCTTGATGGCAAGGGCGAAGCCACCGTGTTCGGCGACGGCAAGACCTGGACGCCGGCAGTCGCAGCGCTGCTCAACGGCGCGCTCGGCCATTCCCTCGACTTCGATGACACGCATGCCGATTCCTCGCTGCATCCGAGCGCGCCCGTGGTGCCTGCTGCGTTTGCCGTCGGCGAGATGGTCGGCGCGTCCGGCCGCGACGTGCTGACCGCTGTTGTCGCGGGTTATGAGGTCTGCTGCCGGCTCGGCAATGCGCTCGATCCGACCTCGCATTATGCGCGCGGCTTCCATCCGACCGCGACCGCCGGCACCTATGGCGCGGCGGCGGCGGCCGCGAAACTGTTCGGACTATCGAAGGAGCAGATCATCGCGGCCTTCGGCGTCTCCGGCAGCCAGGCCGCGGGCTCGCTGCAGTTCCTGATCAACGGCGCCTGGAACAAGCGCTACCAGGTCGGCGCCGCCGCGATGAACGGCGTCATCGCCGCAACGCTGGCGCGCAACGATTTCGTCGGCTCGGTCGAATCGGTGGAAGGCAAGCATGGCCTGCTCGTCGGCTACAGCGACGACGCGCACCCGGACAAGGCGATTGCAGGGCTCGGCAGCATCTTTGAGACCATGAAGATCGGCGTCAAACCCTATCCGAGCTGCCGCTACACCCATGCCGCGATCGATGCGCTGATCGCGATGCGGCGCGAGCACAATCTGACGCCGGACCAGGTGAAGCGGGTCGAGATCGGCCTGCACCGCAACGGCATCACGCTGACCGGCGATGCCGCCACCAAGCGGCATCCGACCTCGATCGTTGGCGGCCAGTTCTCGATGTTCTTCACCGGTGCTGTTGCCCTCGACCAGGGCCGCTTCGGCTGGGACGACTACAGTCGGCTTGGCGATTCCGCAATTGATGCGCTCGCCGACAAGTTCGACGTGGTGCAGGACGACCGGCTGGAGATCGGCCGCACCCATCCGTTCGGCGCGCGCGTCAGCATCACCACCGATGACGGCGTGCATGAGCGGCTCAATGCCGATCCCTCCGGCGAGCCGACCTCATTCCCCGATGCGCAGGCGATGCAGCAGAAATTCCTCACCCTGGCCCGCCCGGTCCTGAACGGCCGTGCCGACCAATTCGCCGATGCGATCCTGTCGCTGGAACGCTTCGACCGCGTGGAACAGGCGACGCAATTGGGCCGGCAGTAGGCCTCTCAAACCGTCCATCGATCGCGATCGGTCACCCAGATATCGACGGTATCGCCATTGAGCTCGGCCTGGCCGTCGATTTTCGCACCAAGTCGGCGTGCCACGCTCTGCGAGGCGGCGTTGACCGGATCGATGCAATGAATGATGCGATCGACTGCAAGATTGGCGAACACCCAGTCGATGGCCGCGCGCGCGGCCTCGACCGCATAGCCTTTGCCGCGATGGTCCTTGGCGATACCCCAGCCGACCTCAAACCCCGGCCATCCCGCCGGGTACCAGGGGCCCACACGGCCCACGTAGCGGCCGGATGATCTTTCTTCGACGGCAAACATGCCGAAACCATACAGCGCCCAGTGCCCGGCGATGACGGCCGCATTGCGCCAGCCAGTCGTTTCGTTTGTCACCGCCTTGTGGTCGGGCGTGATGAATCGCGCCGTCTCGGGATCGGCGAGCATGGCGGTATTCGGCGCGATGTCGGAAGCCTTCCACGAGCGCAGGATCAACCGCGGCGTCTCGATAGTGGGACCGTGAAATTGCGCCGGCGCTGAGCCGGACTTGAGCCAAGCGACCATTGCTCCTGCACCCTACTGACCAGAATGAGAAGATCCGCGGATATCACTTCAATCTAGCGGAAAAGCATTCATCCAGGTAGCGGCTCACCAGCACCGCCGACCGTGCGTCCAGGTGCACGCCGTCGTCCCATCGCAGTTCGCTACGGTCGACGTCGATCGGCAGCCAGCGGTTCTGATCCGGGAACGCGCGATGGACGATCTCGCGCGTGGTCCTGACATAGAGCGATGTCTCGATCGGCGCGGCGTAGGGCATTTCCATCAGCAGCACGCGGGCGCCGCGCTGTTCCAGCACCTCGATCAACCGGCCGATCATCTCGATATTGACCTTGGCGGCGGCGCTCGGGTCTTCGGACTCCATCTCTCCGATCGCCCGCTGCAGATAGACGTGGTTGTCGAAATTGCCGGGCGGCTGCGCGAGCAGGCTTTTCAGCCGGGCCGCAATCTGGGCGTGGGTGACCGGGGCATGCACCCGGTTCTCATAGGCCGCAACGGCGGTCCGGATCGGGCGCAAGAACAGCGCCTCGTGCCCTTCCTTGGTGGAGAAGCGCTTCACCAGCTCCACATCCGGCGCGCGGGACAAGATATTGGTCTCGACGACGATCAGCTTGGGAAGCTGCCGCTGGCTCGCGAGGATCTCGAGCGCAGTGACGGGCGAGCCGCCCGCGAACGCCAGATTCCCCACGCGCGGCGTTTCGAAATATTCCTCCCTCAGCCGGAAGGTCAGCGAGCTGCCGACCAGCACGACATCCGGAACGGGATTGTCGACATAGCGGTTCACGATGACGAGCGCGCCATCGCGCGCGGTCGTCACCGGCAGTTGCAGCGTGTGTCCGAACCGCGCGGTCGCGATACCGCAGGCGAGCAGCAGGAGCGCTGCCGCAACGGCGCTCTTGATCAACCAGGCGGTGGGTTTGGGCTGCTGCTCCATGCGATCAGAACTGGAAATAGATGAAGGCACTGTCCGGCCCCGCCTCCAGATAGGCAAGCGCGACCAGCGCACCATAGGCATATGGCTCCCACCGCGTCAGCGCGGTCTCGAACAGCGATGTGATGCGCATATGCTGCAGCAGGACCGGAAGCGCGTAGAGCAGCGCAAGATTGTAGAACAATTTGGGCGGATTCGGGTTGGTGGTCGGCGTGAACATGCCGGTGAGATAGGCGAGCGCATGATCGAAATTCGGCAGCTTGAAGAAGATCCAGGCCATGGTGACGCAGAAGAACACCACCCCCATCCGCAACAGGCGCAGCGGCACGGAATCGATCGCCTGCAGCAGGCGCAGGAACGGCCGCTCGATCACCAGGAACAGCCCGTGCAGTACGCCCCACGCCAGATAGCTGAAGCCTGCGCCGTGCCAGAGGCCGCCCAGCCCCATCACGATCATCAGGTTGAGATAGGTTCTGACACGCCCATGGCGGTTTCCCCCTAAGGGGATGTAGAGATAGGTGCGCAGCCAGGTTGACAGCGAGATGTGCCACCGGGTCCAGAATTCCGAGAACGACAGCGACGTATAGGGCAGGTCGAAATTGATCGGCAGGCGATAGCCGAACAGAAGCGCGAGACCGATCGCGATTGCAGAATAACCGAAGAAGTCGGCATAGATCTGATAGCCGTAGAGGAAAACGAGCAGCCAGCGGTCCTGGGTTTGCAGCGTCTCGTAGAGCGGGAAGTCCATATAGGCCGTCATCTCGTTGAGATTGTTGGCCACGTAGAGCTTGAAGAAGAAGCCCGCGATGATCCATTTCGTGGCTTCGACGAACGGCACGTCGGCAAGCTGCTTCGGCACGATCTGCGGCATGAAATTGCCGGCGCGCGTGATCGGACCGGAGACGAGCTGCGGAAAGAAGATGATGTAGAGGAAGACGTCGGTCAGAGGCGGCCGCAAGGCCTTGCTGCGCGTGAGGTCGACCAACAGGCTGATATTGTGAAAGACGAAAAAGGAGATGCCGATCGGTAGCGGCAGCTTCAAGAGGAAGTCGATCGCCGCATTGTCGACCAGTGCCGGCGCCTTCGGATCAAGAAACAGGAATTTGTATTTGAAGAAGGCGAGCAGCGCGAGGTTGAAGACGATGCCGGCCGGCAGCCAGCGCCGATCGTGCAGCGAAAGCACCAGGAACAGATAGGTCCCGCCGACCGCGACCGCGAGCAGCGGCAGCAGCTCGGGCTGGCCGTATCCATAGAAGAACAGGCTCGCAACCACCAGGAGCAGGACCTGGAACCGCCGGAGCGGCGGGAGGTAGTAGGCCACAAATACGATCGCGGCAAACAAGCCGAATTGCCACGACGTGAAAGTCATGTTCCGGGGGCCTCGCAGGAACCTTGAAGCCCATGGCATGCCCCATTGGCGATTCCGGAGTCAAGCCACGATGATGCCAAAAGCCGCCACCCGGCGTGCACGTCCGGGATGATGGCGTGCAGGCGGCGGATTCCTGCTATCATTGAAGCCACGAAATAAGGAGTCCCCCTCATGAGCTGGCTTCCCTCCAACGATCCGATCCTCGGCGATCCCAAGACCTGCGACGCGCTGGAGCTCGTCATCGTGCCGCGCACCCGCGATCTCGGCGACGGCTTTGCCGTGCGGCGCGCGCTGCCGCATGGCAAACGGCAGATGGTCGGCCCCTTCATCTTCTTCGACCATTTCGGGCCGATGCAGTTTCTCGCCGGCAAGGGCATGGATGTGCGGCCGCATCCGCATATCGGGCTTGCCACCGTCACCTATCTCTTCGACGGCAGCATCATGCACCGCGACAGCGAGGGTAACATCCAGGAGATCCAGCCCGGCGCGATGAACCTGATGACCGCAGGCCGCGGCATCGCCCATTCCGAACGCACGCCTGACGTCCAGCGCCGGGACGGCCAGAAGATGCTGGGCCTGCAGAGCTGGATCGCGCTGCCTCAGGCCAAGGAAGAGATCGCGCCCTCGTTCCAGCATTATGCCGCCGGCGACCTGCCCATGATCAGCGAACGCGGCTTCACCGCGCGCGTCATCGCGGGCTCGTCGTTCGGCATCTCTTCGCCGGTCGAGATGGTCTCGCCCTGGTTCTACACCGAGGTCGCCGCAGAAGCCGGCACCAGCGTGCCACTCGATCCCGATCATGAGGAACGCGGGATCTATCTCGTCGACGGCGAGGTCGAGATCGCGAACGAGCGTTATGAGGGACCGCGCCTCCTGATCTTCCGGCCCGGCGACCGCATCACCGTGAAAGCGCTGCAGCCGACGCGGATGATGTTCCTGGGCGGCGACGCGCTCGAAGGCCCACGCCACATCTGGTGGAATTTCGTCTCGTCCAGCAAGGAGCGGATCGAGCAGGCCAAACAGGACTGGAAAACCGGACGTTTCGAGCCGGTCCCGCAGGAACATGAGTTCATTCCGCTGCCGGAGTGAGCTATCTCCCCATCGCTCTATGTCGCCCGCAATCTCGCGGGCGGCCGCTTTGAAGGTCTGACCAGATGAATGCGATGCGCGCCAGCGACCTGCCCTTGCCGCAAATCGGCCGCGGCAAGGTCCGCGATATCTATGCCGTGGGCGAGGACCGCGTGCTGCTGTTGACCACCGATCGCATCTCGGCGTTCGACGTGGTGATGGCCGAGACCATCCCGATGAAGGGCGCGGTGCTGACCCAGATCAGCGCCTGGTGGTTTCGCCAGCTCGAGAGCACCGTGCCGCATCACATGATCAGCGCCGATGCCGATGAAATCATCCGCGAGGTGCCCGCGCTGAAAGACCATCGCGCCGATATCGTCGGGCGCGCGATGCTGTGCCGGCGCACCACCGTCTTCCCGATCGAATGCGTGATCCGCGGCTACATCTCCGGCTCGGCCTGGAAGGAATATGCCGCGCACGGCACGCTTGCCGGCGAAAAGCTGCCGGCGGGCCTCGTCGAGAGCGCCAAGCTGGAGCCTGCGATCTTCAGCCCGGCGACCAAGGCCGAGACCGGGCATGACGAGAATATCACGGTTGCCCGCGTGCGCGAGATCGTCGGCTTTGATGTTGCCGACACGCTGGAGCGGATGGCGCGCACGGTCTACGCCTACGGCGAAAAGGTCAGCCGCGAGCGCGGCATCATCATCGCCGACACCAAGTTCGAATTCGGTCGCGATAAGGATGGACGGATCATCCTGATCGACGAGGTGATGACGCCGGACTCCTCGCGCTTCTGGGCGGTCGATGTCTACAAGCCGGGCCACCCGCAGCCGAGCTTCGACAAGCAGCCCTTGCGCGACTATCTCGACACTGAGCGCCACGCCGGCCGCTGGAACGGCGACGCCCCGGCGCCGCCATTGCCAGCCAGCGTGGTGGACGCGACCAGCAAGCGCTACCTGGAGGCTTATCGGCGGGTAACGGGCAGCGAGCTCAAAATCTAAGCACCGCGTAACTCTATCCCCGTCATTGCGAGCGCAGCGAAGCAATCCATCTCGCCACTTGCGGAGGCGTGGATTGCTTCGCTGCGCTCGCAATGACGGTGCTTCCCGGTGACGTCGCAGCCCATGGTTATGGGTTCCCTCTTCGTGGAAACCACGAATGCACGCGTTGATACAAGAATCTTGTTGTCGCGGCCGGCTGCGCTCGTTTACCAGTGGCGCGGGTGTTGAGGGCAATGCAAGGCGTGGTGCATCGAAACGTCAAACCGGGTCCGCGGATTGGTCGCGCGTTCAGCGACATCCTCGGCGGCAGCGCCGCCAGCGTGCTCTCGATCACCTTTGGCCTGTCCTATGCGCTCCTGATCTTCGCAGGCCCACTATCGCCCTATCTCGCTTACGGCGTCGCCGCCACCTTCATCTCATCGGCGGTGCTGGCGCTGGTGATCGCGCTCGGCAGCTCGGTGCCATTTGCGGTCGCGGGTCCCGAGAGTTCCACCGCGGCGATGACCGCGATCCTCGCCTCCGCGCTGGTCGAGCGCGTGGCGGCCGTCAATCCGGCGGCGCCTATGCTGGCGCCGGTCCTGATCACGCTCGGGCTTGCCACCATCGTCACCGGCATCGTGCTGTGCGGCTTCGGCGTGACGCGGATGGGCCGCGCCATCCGCTATGTGCCCTATCCTGTCGTCGGCGGCTTCCTCGGCGCCACCGGCTGCCTGCTCGTGCTCGGCGCCATCAGGGTCATCACGGGCATGGAGCTGAAGTTTGCGACGCTGCCTCAGTTCGCAAACGTCGTCACCATCGCCGAGCTGTCGGCCGCCTGCGCCATGGCGCTGATCCTGTACCTGACCTGGCACCGCTCGCGCAGCCCGTTCGGGCTGCCGGTGATCCTGGTCGGCGGCGTGCTCATCGGCCATCTCGCATTCTGGATCGTCGGCCTCACGCCCGCCGAGGCGCAGGCCGCGGGCTGGACCTTTCAGCCGCCGCCTCCGACCAGATTCATGCTGCCGTGGAGCGCGGAGAATTTCGCTGACTATCCCTGGTATGCCGTGCCGGACCTGCTCGGCAATCTCGTCGCCGTCGTGTTCGTGACGGCAACCAGCACCCTCTTCAACACCACCGGCATCGAGGTCGCCGCGCATCGCGAGGCCAACCTGGAACGGGAACTCAATATCACCGGCCTTGCCAACATCCTGACCGGCGCCCTGGCCGGTTACGCCGGCTGCACCTCCACCACCCGCTCGCTGCTCAGTCTGAACAGCGGCGGCACCGGCCGCCTTTGCGGCGTGACAGTCGCGGCCTTCTCGGTGCTGATGCTCGCGGTCGCGCCCGAGCTGTTGGGCTACATGCCAAAATTCGTGCTCGGCGGCCTGTTGATCTATCTCGGCGCCGATCAGCTCCACAAATGGATCGTCGAGTCGCGACGGCGGCTGTCGAAAACCGAATATGTGTCGCTGCTCGCGATCATCCTCATCATCCTGCAATGGGGCTTCGTCGCCGGGGTCTTGATCGGCGTCGTGATCGGCTGCGCCACCTTTGCCTTCAGCGCCGCGCGGATCGAATCGATCAAGTATGGTTTCGACGGCACCGAGTATCGCAGCTCGCTGGACCGCTCGCGCGATGATCTCGACCTGCTGGCGGACCGTGGCAGCGCGATCCAGGGCCTGAACCTGCAGAGCTATCTGTTCTTCGGCTCGGCCAACCGGCTCTACCAGCACGTCAAGGCGCTGCTCGCGCGCCATCCGGAATGCCGCTATCTGGTGTTCGACTTCAAGCTCGTCACCGGCATCGATTCATCGGCAGCCTACAGCTTTGCACAGATCAAGCGCTGCGCCGACGAGCGCGGCGTCAAGCTGCTGCTGGTGCATCTGGCGCCAGCAGCCGAAAAGACGTTGCGCGCGAGCGGCTTCATTTCCGGCGAGGTCAGGATCGAGCCCGAGCTCGATCATGCGCTGGAATGGTGCGAGAACGAGATCATCGCCGAGCACCGCGGGCTGGAGCAGGAGGAAGCGAGCCTGCGCGACTGGTTCACCGAAATTCTCGGCTCCGAGCAGGAGGCGAGCGCGCTGATGCATTATTGCGAGCGCGTCGAGGTCGATGCCGGAGAGACCATCGTCCGCGCCGGCGAGCTCGCCGAATCCATGCATTTCATTCTGGACGGACGCGTCGGCGTGATGGTCGCGGCCGATGATGGCCGCCCGACCCGCGTGCGCAGTCTCGGCCGCTACACCACGGTCGGCGAGATGGGCCTGGTTTCGCAAACGCGGCGCAGCGCCACCATCCAGGCCGAGGTCGCAAGCGTGCTCTATGTCCTGAACACGCATCAGTTCGAAGCGCTCAGGGACGCCGACCCCGCGCTCAGCCACAAGCTCCTGACCTATTTCGTCTCGATCATGGCCGAGCGCCTGAGCTTCGCCAACCGCACCATCGCGGTGCTGCGGCGATAGCAACGGTCGTAGCCCGGATGGAGCCAACGGGTCGCGCGAATGCGCGCCCGATGACAGGCTCCGCGCAATCCAGGGTTCTCGCGCTTGGCTCCGGTGGAAATTAATCACTTGTTAACCATACGGTCGCCTAATGCGAATGATTTGGGGGGTATTTAGATCCACCGCCCCGGCGACGCGAACGAAGTCGATGCCTTTGTCGGCCGATCTTACGTTCCTTTGCCAGGCTGACGGTTCGCGTTACGGCTGTCCTACGCGGAGCAAAAAATGTCCGGAGAGAACGATCTAGTGGACACTCTCAGCCGCGATCTCGATCGCGCGCGCGGAAAGCGCGACGCACTTGCATCCGATGTCACGACACTGACGGCTCAGATCGCCGAGATCGAGGCCCGCCTTTCTGAGGAAAGAGTTCGGCGCGAACGCAATCACGTTTTGGGCGAAATCGAAGCGATAAAAAAGCGAATCGCGCAAACTGGCAAAGCGTTTACACCTGTCATCAGCGAGCTCTGCGAGGCGACCGAGATGGCGGCGGCAGTCGTGCCCGAAGCTCGCGAGCTCAATAATTTTCTATCATCCGTCGCGACCGAAGTCGAAGCCGTCATCGATCCCTTGTTGCGCGAACTGGACCGACGCGCGGATGCGGTGCGAGTTGGCCACGCTGCGCTGGATCTCCCGCACCTGGCCAATGAGGCGCCGACCGAGCTGCCAAAAGATAATAACGATCGCCTGCTTGGCTTACTCCGTCTTCCAGCATGGCTGTCGCGCAGCAAGGAGGTTGGAAATAAAGAAGCAGCAGAGAACCCGGGCAGCACAGCCGCGTAAAACATCGGCGCGCTGCGCACCTCAAGGAAGACCCTCGATGCTCGTGTCACGGACTTTTGCAATCCGTCTAATTCCGGCAGTTGGACGTGCTCAGGTGGCCTTCCGGCGCAGGAAGGCCGGGATATCGAGAAGGTTTTCCTCGATCAAATTCCGCCCAGGAGCGGAGCGGCCGTACGGATCGACGCCTTGCGGAGCCGCATGGCGCGCATGTTCCGAAATCGGCGCTGCCGGTTCAGGGTAGCGGGTCGTCGGGCGGAGCGGCGAACGCTCTGATTGAGGCACCGGTGCACGACGCTCGATCCCATTGGCAATGCGACGGTTGTCGTTTTGCAGCCTGCTCGCAAGTTCGGTAACTGCGCTTTCCACCCGTTGCGCCCGCTGCGCCGGGCCAAGATTATCGATGCCGGTCGCCACCACGGAGACGCGGACGATGCCTTCCAGGCTTTCGTCGAAAGTGGCGCCGATGATGATGTTGGCGTCCGGGTCGGCCTGTTCGCGAATGCGCGTAGCGGCTTCGTCGACCTCGAACAACGTCAGATCCCTGCCGCCGGAGATGGAGACGATGAGGCCGCTGGCGCGCTTGATCGAGGGGTCCTCGATCAATGGATTGGAGATCGCCGCCACGGCGGCGTTGAGCACGCGCTTCTCGCCGGAAGCCTCGCCCCTGCCCATCATGGCTTTGCCCTTCTCGCGCATGACCGAGAGAACGTCGGCAAAATCGAGATTGATCAGACCTTCCTTGACGATCAGATCGCTGATGCATGCCACGCCCGAATAAAGCACTTGATCGGCGAGGACGAAGGCATCGGCGAATGTGGTTCTCTCGCTGGCGACCCGGAACAGGTTCTGGTTCGGGATGATCAGCAGCGTGTCGACAGCCTTCAGCAGTTCGGCAATGCCTGCTTCGGCAACGCGCATGCGGCGCTGACCCTCGAAGTGGAATGGCTTGGTGACGACACCAATGGTGAGAATGCCAAGCTCGCGCGCGGTCCTGGCTATAACGGGCGCCGCCCCAGTGCCCGTACCGCCGCCCATGCCGGCCGTGACAAACACCATGTGCGCACCGGCCAAATGATCGCGGATTGCATCGGTCGCCTCTTCGGCCGCAGCGCACCCCACTTCAGGCTGCGCGCCGGCGCCAAGACCCCCGGTCACCTGGGTGCCCATCTGAACGATGCGCGTGGCCTTCGACATGCTGAGTGCCTGCGCGTCGGTATTGGCAACGATGAAGTCGACGCCTCTCAGCCCACTCGCGATCATGTTGTTGACGGCATTGCCGCCGGCGCCGCCGACCCCAAACACGACAACGCGCGCCTTCATTTCCCTGATATCGATGGTCTGGGTCATTTGTGCCTCACGTTGCTCCGCAAGTCGGGAATGAGGGGGTACGGATCAGCTATCTACAAGCCTTACGGTCTGTTTCCACTTTTGGTCCTCGATCTTCGCCGCTAATCGGGGCGATGTTGCCTGACGTCGCTTGGCAAGCGAACGAGCAGCCTCTGGCGGGACTGTCAGGCGGGCACCTGGAGCGGCATATGTCAGCGCCTCAACGGACATCGGCTGTTCTCCTAGAACGAACCGGGCGGCAATCGGCTGATGATGACCGGGCGATGACCGCAGGCTAGGCCGCGTTGGTTAACAGAGTGTTACCGGGCGTGTATGATCTCACGCAGCAAAAAGCCGCCCGGAAAGAGCGACCTCAGCGTCGTAGGGTGGGGAAAGCGCAGCGTGCCCACCATTCTGGCTCGACTGCGGATGGTGGGCACGCTGCGCTTTGCCCACCCTACGCGACTTCGCTCCGACGACGGACTACACGCCCGCCATCATCACGTATTTGATCTCGACATATTCTTCCATGCCGTGATGCGAGCCTTCGCGCCCCAGGCCGCTCTCCTTGACGCCGCCGAACGGCGCGACTTCGGTCGTGATCAGGCCGGTGTTGACGCCGACCATGCCTGATTCCAGCGCCTCCGCGACGCGCCAGACGCGGCCGAGGTCGCGTGAGTAGAAGTACGAGGCGAGGCCAAACGGCGACTTGTTGCACATCGCGATCACGTCGGCTTCATCCTTGAAGCGGATCACTGGCGCGAGCGGGCCGAATGTCTCTTCCTGCGATACCAGCGCATCCGACTTGACGTCGGAGAGCACCGTCGGCTCGAAGAAGGTGCGGCCGAGCGAAGAGCGCTTGCCGCCGGTGACGACCTTGGCGCCGCCCTTCACCGCATCGGCAATGTGCCGCTCGACCTTCTCGATCGCTTCCATGTTGATCAGCGGCCCCTGCACCACGCCCTGCTCGGTGCCGTCGCCGATCTTCATGGCGGCAACCTTCTTCGAGAGCTTCTGCACGAACTCGTCGTAGATCTTGTCCTGGGCATAAAGGCGGTTGGCGCAGACGCAGGTCTGGCCCATGTTGCGGTATTTCGAGACGATCGCGCCCTCGACCGCGGCATCGATATCGGCGTCATCGAACACCACGAAGGGCGCGTTGCCGCCGAGCTCCAGCCCGAGCTTCTTCACGCCGACCGACGCCTGCCGGTACAGGATCTTGCCGACCTCGGTCGAGCCGGTGAAGCCGACGAAGCGCACGGCAGGATGCTCGCACAGGACCTTGCCGATCGGCGGCGCATCGCCGGTGATGATGTTGAACACGCCCTTCGGCACGCCGGCCTTCTCGGCCAGCGCCGCCAGCGCCAGCGCCGACAGCGGCGTCTCGTTGGCAGGCTTCAGCACCACGGTGCAGCCGGCGGCAAGCGCCGGCGAAACCTTGCGGGTGATCATCGAGTTCGGGAAGTTCCACGGCGTGATCGCGCCGCAGACGCCGATCGGCTGCTTGATCGCGAGCAGCCGCGCATCCGGCCGCTGGGTCGGGATGGTCTCGCCATAGACGCGGCGGGCCTCCTCGGCGAAAAACTCGACATAGGCGCCACCGATATCGACCTCGCCCAGCGCCTCGGCCAGCGGCTTGCCCTGTTCCGAGGTCAGGATCAGCGCCAGGTCCTCGCGGTTGGCGATGATCAGTTCGAACCATTTGCGCAGGATGTTGGAACGCTGCTTGGCCGTCAGCTTGGCCCAGGCCGGGAAGGCGCGTTCGGCGGCTTCGACGGCCTTGGTGGCGTCATCGGCGCTGAGTTGCGGGATCTGCACCAGTTCGGCGCCGGTAGCGGGATTGTTCACGGAGAAGACGGGCGTTCCGACCCAGGCGCCATCGATGAAGCAGCGGTCGCGCAGCAGCGAGGGATCTTTCAGGCGATCGCGAAGCGAGGTTCCTGATTGCGAAGCGCGTGCGGCAACGGGCGGATTCATGGCGTCACTCCTGGCATTTTCTGGGCGTTGTCGCCCAAAGATAAGTCGAAACCGGTCGCAATGCATCGTCCGCTGAGGGCGGATGCGTCAAGCAATTTTGCGGGTGTGCGGGAGCCGCTGGAGCGTTTTCGAGCGAAGCATAGCCTCGGACTTGATCCGAGGTTGGACACCGGTTCGCTGCGTAGACTTATCCGCGCAAAAAACGCACCAAAACTAGCAAGCTTCGGTTCTGATTCAATCAGAACCGAAGCTCTAGGCCGCGCCGTTCAGATAGGTTTCGCGACGCCCGATCATACGTTCCGCCGCCGCCTTGGCATCGGCCTTCGAGGACGTCGCGCAGGTGCGATATTCGAGGTCCGGCAACTTGGCCGGGTCACGGCGGCCGAACCACGACCTGGGCGCGACCTGGAGCAGCGCCAGCGCCTGCGCGACATTGTCGACCGCTTCGAAGGAGTGCAACGCGCCGGTGCCGGCGTAGCGGACCTCGTAAAGGCCGGGGCTGATCGGGGCTTCGATGTTCTCGCCCCGGCCGGGCCGGGGATACCGTTTCCACTCACTCCACGTCGAGATCATCGCCACATCCTGCAACTTCGAAAGCAACCATTTGCTTCAAAACATTCAGACCAGAAGCATAGTTTGCCTTGGAATTAGAATGCGTTACATCACGAAACCATTGACGGGAAGCAATACCAAATCACGTTATCGTGGATGGTTCCTGGTTGTCGTCGCTGCATTTCCGCTGAAATCAAAATCCGCAAGCGGCCGGCTTGCGGGACGCGCCACACGGTAAGAAGATCAAGCTTCCACAACAACAATCAGGAGGCAGCCCCATGCAGAGCAAAGCTCAGATCGATCAGCTTCTCCGTCAGAAATGCGACGCGAAGGAAATCCCTGGCGTGATCGCGGTTGCTGCGACCGGCAACGAAATCATCTACGAGAACGCGTTCGGCAAACGCGACCTCGGCAAAGACGATGCGATGACGACGGACCGCGTGTTCTGGATCGCCTCGATGACCAAGGCGGTGACCAGCGCAGGCGCGATGCAACTGGTCGAGCAGGGCAAGCTCTCGCTGGACGAACCGATCGGCAAGGTGCTGCCTGATCTGGCTTCACCGCAAGTGCTCGAAGGCTTCGATGCCGACGGCGAGCCCAAGCTGCGGCCGGCCAGGACGCCGATCACGCTGCGCCACCTGATGACCCACACAGCGGGCTTCTGCTACCACATGTGGAACGACGACATGGGCAAGTATCTCGCAAAAACCGGGATGCCCGCCGTCACCACCTGCAAGAACGATGCGCTGAAGTTGCCGCTGACGACAGATCCCGGCACGCGCTGGGAATACGGCATCAATATCGATTTCATCGGCAAGGCCGTCGAGGCGGCGAGCGGCAAGCGGCTTGACGCCTACTTGCGGGATCACCTGTTCGCGCCGCTCGGCATGAGCGATACCGGATTCAAGATCACCGATGCGATGCGCCAGCGCCTTGTCGGCATGCATGCGAGAGCCCCCGACGGGACGCTGGCACCGATCCCGTTCGAGCTCGAGCAGGAGCCGGAATTCCATATGGGTGGCGGCGGCCTCTATTCGACTGCAGGCGACTACATCAAGTTCACGCGGATGATCCTGGGCAAAGGCCGCGGCAACGGCAACCAGGTGCTGAAGCCGGAGACGGTGGCGCTGATGGGCCAGAACCACATGGGCGACCTGAACGTCACCAAGATGGTCTCGGCCGATCTCACTTTGTCCAACCATGTCGATCTCTATCCGGACATGGACAAGAAATGGGGCCTCAGCTTCCTCATCAACACTGCGAAGACGCCGGAGGGACGCAGCGCCGGCAGCCTCGCCTGGGCGGGCCTCGCCAACACCTATTACTGGATCGATCCGGCGCGCGATGTCACCGGCGTGATCCTGATGCAGCTCTTGCCGTTCGCCGACGGCAAATGCCTGGAAGCCTTCGCCGGCTTCGAACGCGGCATCTATGCCGGCCTCGACGCCGACAGCGGCAAGAGGGCGGCGTGATGACGTAGGGTGAAATCAGCTTTTCGCCTTCGCCAAGAGCGAAGGCGAAAAGCATGATCCGCCGCGCGCTCGCCGCAGGTGGCTCAAAGCGAACATCTCGGTTTCATGTTGCCGCACGAGTTCGGCGGCCTCGCGGGCGATCTTGCTATCGGGGATCCTAACGCCAGAAATAACGTCGGCCATTGTCGAGCTCCCGTCTTCCCTATCTGCCGCTGGTTACAGGAATTTTGACTGTACCACCCCGGCGCAATCAGCCGCCCGCTCGCGGGGCCACAATCACCGCCGTCATTCCGGGCGCGCCTCTTGGCGCGAGCCTGGAATCTATCGAGCCGCGAGCGGAGGCGGAGAAATGGATTCTCTGATGTGCAATTGCACATCATAGCTCGATGCTTCGCATCGCCCCGGAATGACAGTGGGACGCATTGCGCAATCCTCTCCTCCGTCATGGCCGGGCTTGACCCGGCCATCCACGTTCTCTCCCGTGCACGGAGGCAAAGGACGTGGATGCCCGGGGCATCTGCGCGAAGACGCGCTTCGCGCTTTTGCCCGGGCATGACGGCGTCGTATCGTTGGCGGGATTTTCTTTAAGCCAATCAATATGATTTGCCCGGTCCACCCCTCGCAGGAAAAACATTCCGCTTCCGTCGTCGGGCAAATCAGTGATTTAACTCCGCGCGTCTCACGGCGGATGAGGGGCGGCTCGCGATCGTCACGAACGTTGCGGTGAGATGCGGTGGACGTGATGGGTGTGACTGACGAGCACGCACATCACGGACGGCGAAGTCGTGTGGTCCTGGCGCCCCGACGCTGGCGCTAAGTTTTTTTGCGCGAAGAAATCCGCGCGAGAGGCGATGGTGGCAAGAAAGCCCGGTCACCAAGGAGAGCACGAAGTAAGCCGTAAACCATCGCGCAGGGAAAGCCGGAATGCTTCGGTTGAACCTGTGGTCCTACCCCCGTGCTTTTTGTTGCACGGGACCCACGGGTGCAACCTGCACCCGGCTTTCCCTGCGCCCTCTGTTCGATGAGAGGGTGGAACGAGATGCAAACCTCGGACACATCATGCCGCGAGAATGCGGAAGCACGTTCTTTCCTCACACTCCACCGTCATGCCCCGCGAAGGCAGGGCATCCAGTATCCGGCGGCCTCTCGGCTCAAGCACGACCGCCTCTGGAATACTGGATCATCCGCCAGAGCCTGTCATCGGGCGGCCATTCGGCCGACCCGGTGGCGGACGACGACAGCGGAGAGCTGTTTGACAATTGAATCAGGAAGCCTCCCGCGTCATTGCGAGCATAGCGAAGCAATCCATAGCGCCGCTTGTGGAGACGTGGATTGCTTCGCTGCGCTCGCAACGACGACGGAAAGAATCGTGACGAGCAATAGGGAGCTAAACCGGCAATCTGTTCTGCTGCGCCAACTCCTTCAACGACGTCTGCGGGCGCGCGCCGATATGCTGGATCACCTCTGCGGCTGCGAGTGCGCCGAGCCGACCGGCATTCTCATAGCCGGCATCGCGGACCAGGCCGAACATGAAGCCGGCGGCGAAGAGATCGCCTGCGCCGGTCGTATCCACCAATTGCTCGATCGGGAACGCCGGCACGGCGGTGACGCCGTCCTTCGCTGCCACCACGCAGCCCTTCTCGCTGCGGGTGACGACGCCGAGTTTCGCATCGACGCGGAACTGCTTCAGCGCGCTGTCGAAATCGGCGGTCTGGTACAACGAGCGCAGCTCGGCCTCATTGGCGAACACCAGATCGACCGTGCCTTTGCGCATCAATTCGAGGAATTCGTCGCGATAGCGATCGACGCAAAAGGAATCCGACAAGGTTAGCGCGACCTGGCGGCCTGCGGCATGCGCGATCGTTGCCGCCTTGACGAAGGCTTGCTTGGCGCTCGCGGGATCCCAGAGATAGCCTTCGAGATAGACGATGCGGGACGCCGCGATCTGCGCTTCATCGATATCGGCCGGCGTCAGATCTTGCGCGGCGCCGAGATAGGTGTTCATGGTGCGCTCGCCATCCGGCGTCACCAGGATATAGGAGCAGCCGGTGGCGGGGCCATCGGTGGCGGGCCTGGTCTCGAATGCGACGCCCGCGGCGCGGATGTCATGGGCATAGAGCCGGCCGATCTGATCGTCCTTGAGCTTGCCGACATAGGCCGCACGGGCGCCGAAATTGGCGACGCCGACAATGGTATTGGCCGCCGAGCCCCCGGACATCTCGGTCGCTGGGCCCATGTCCTGGTAGATCGCGCCGGCGCGGGCCTCGTCGATCAGCGCCATGCTGCCCTTGGCCATGCCGTGACGGCTGAGGAACGCCTCGTCGGTCCTCACCAGGACGTCGAAAATTGCGTTGCCGATCCCGAGAATGTCATATTTTGCGTCGGCCATTATCCATCCTTCGAGCGATTGAGAAGGCTGCGCCGTACCAGATCAACATGGCGCCAGCAAGCCAGGTGGCTGTTATATAGAAGTCATATGATCCGCTCTTTCCTCACCGTCTCCTCGGGAACGCTGGCCTCACGGCTGCTCGGCTTTGCCCGCGATTCCATCATCGCGGCGCTGCTGGGCGCCGGCGCGGTTGCCGATGCGTTCCTGGTTGCCTTTCAAATGGTCAATGTGGTCAGGCGGCTCCTGACCGAGGGCGCGCTGAACGCCGCGCTGATACCGGCGTGGCTCCGCCTGCGCGAGACCGAAGGCGCAGCGGCCGCCGCGGCCTTCGCCGGTCGCGTGCTCGGGACCATCAGCGCCGCGCTGATCGTGGCGTCGGTCCTGATCGGCTTGCTGATGCCGCTGGTGATCGCGGCGCTGGCGCCGGGATTTGTCGGCCGCGACACGCTGGACCTTGCCGTCAACAATGCGCGGCTGATGCTGCCTTATCTTGCCTTCGCCGGACCCGTCGCGGTCATGATGGGGCTCATGAACGCGCAAGCGCGCTTTGCGCTCACCGCATTCTCGCCGCTGCTGTTCAACATCGCGCTGATCGCGGTCATGGCCGTGCTGCTGACATGGCGGGGGGATGCCGCGCATGCCGCGATGGTCGTCGCGGCGACCGTCGGCCTTGCGGGACTTCTGCAATTGTCGATCCTCGTGCTGCGCGGCGGCCGCGCGGCAACGCCGCTCCGCATCTCCTTCGACAAGGACATGCGCGGCTTCCTCGGCAAGGCCGTCCCCGGGATGATCGCAAGCAGCGCGCCGCAATGGCTGATGGTGGCGGGCGCCGTGATCGCCTCCAAATCGCCGTCGGCGGTCTCCTGGCTTTATTTTGCCAACCGCCTGATCGAACTGCCGCTCGGGATCGTCGGCGTCGCCATGGGCACGGTGCTGATCCCGGAAATGACGCGCGCGCTGCACAGCGGTGACCGAACCGCCATCGCGCGCGTGGAATCGCGCGGCCTGGAATTGGCGGTCGGACTCGCTTTACCGGCGACGCTTGGCCTCATCGTATTGAGCGCCCCGGTGGTGCGGATCCTGTTCGAGCACGGCGCGTTTGCCGCGCACGATGCCACGGCCACCGCGCATGCGCTGACCTGGCTTGCGCTCGGCCTGCCCGCGCATGTGCTGGTGAAAGCGCTGTCGCCGGCCTTCTTCGCCCGCGAGGATACCCGCACGCCACTCCTGGGCGCGCTGACCGCCATTGTGGTGGCGATCGTCGCCGCGTTCCTGCTCCGCCACTCTTTCGGCACGCGCGGCATCGCTGCCGGCATCACGCTGGGAGCCTGGAGCAACGCGCTCTATTTGATCCGGAAGGGCGGCGCGACATTCGGCTTCGCGATCGACACGGAGGCCCGCGATCGGCTCCCGCGCATCTGCCTGGCGGCGCTCGCCATGGGCGCGCTGCTGTGGCTTCTGCAGGAGTTCGCGCCGCTGGCCGCGGGATCGCGCGGGCCGGCGCAGGCCGTGCTGCTGTTCGCGGTGATTTTGGCCGCCATGGCGAGCTACGGCCTGTTCCTGAAGCTGTTCGGCGTGATCGGCTGGCGCGAGGCAGTCGCCGCGATCAGGCAAGACCGTCCCGCCTGACTTGCGCCGATAGCTCCAAAATGGCAAACGACCCCGCCGAAGCGGCATTTTCCGGGAATTGACACCATGGCGTTCGTGGAACGGGTTTTTTCAGGCGTCCAGCCGACGGGCAATCTGCACCTCGGCAATTACCTCGGCGCCATCGTCAACTTCGTCAAGCTGCAGGAGACGCACAATTGCATCTACTGCGTCGTCGACATGCACGCGATCACGCAGGGCGTTGATGTCTGGGGCGGCCCGGCGGAGCTGACGCGCAACACCCGCGAGGTGACCGCGGCGTTCATTGCGAGCGGCATCGACCCGAAGAAGCACATCGTCTTCAACCAGAGCCAGATCGCGGGCCATGCCGAGCTTGCCTGGATCTTCAACTGCGTCGCCCGCATCGGCTGGCTGAACCGGATGACCCAGTTCAAGGAGAAGGCCGGCAAGGATCGCGAGAACGCCTCCGTCGGTCTCTACGACTATCCGGTGCTGATGGCGGCCGACATCCTGCTCTATCGCGCGACCCACGTGCCTGTGGGTGAGGACCAGAAGCAGCATCTCGAGCTGTCACGCGACATCGCACAGAAGTTCAACAACGACTTCGGCGACTCGATCCGCGGCCACGGCCTTGCCGACGGCCTGTTCTTCCCGCTGCCCGAGCCGCTGATCACGGGACCGGCGACGCGGGTGATGAGCCTGCGCGACGGCACCAAGAAGATGTCGAAGTCGGAACCCTCTGATAATTCGCGCATCAACCTCACCGACGATGCCGACACCATCGCGCAGAAGATCCGCAAGGCGAAGACCGATCCGGAGCCGTTGCCATCAGAGGAAAAGGGGCTGGAGGCCCGGCCCGAAGCCGACAATCTCGTCGGCATCTACGCAGCGCTCGCCGGCATCAGCAAGCAGGCCGTGCTGAAGGATTTCGGCGGCGGCCAGTTCTCCAGCTTCAAGAACGCGCTGGTGGACGTTTGCGTTGCGAAACTGTCGCCAATCGCGGCCGAAATGAAGCGGCTGGTCGCCGACCCCGGCCATGTCGATCAGATCCTGGTCGACGGCGCCAACCGCGCCCGCGTGATCGCCGATGAAACCATGCGCGCCGCGAAGGACGTCGTCGGCTTCATCCGGCAGCGATAGGCGATCAACATCGATTGCTCTCGCACCCTCTCCCAAAAGCCGAGGGGGTGTGGCAGCATAAGTCTGCTTGGCAATAATGCACCGGGACATGCATGACCACCCAGCGACGAAGCTACGAATCTGGTCACAAGCCGAAATGCCTTGTCATCGTTGACGACAGCGCCGAATGGGACCGCGCCGTCTACTACGCCAGCCGCTGGGCGATCCGGGTCGGCGGCGGCGTCGTGATGCTGCGCGTCATCGAGACCGAGGACCAGAACCAGCAATGGCTCGGGGTGGCCGACATCATGCGTGCCGAGGCCGAGGAAGCGGCAAACGAGGCGCTCGACCGCGCCGCCGGGCGCGCCAACGGGATTGCCGCGATCACGCCCGAGCGGGTGATTCGCGAGGGGGACCCAACCGAGCAGGTCCTCGACGTCATCGACAAGGACGAGGACATCTCGATCCTGGTGCTGGCGGCCAATCCGGGGCCGGAAGGCCCGGGTCCGATCATCACCACCATGGCCAAGATCATGGGCGAGTTCCCGATTCCCGTCACCATCGTGCCCGGCGGACTGACCGACGAAGAGATCGATTCGCTATCGTAACCCCTTGATCAATCGTCGGAACCGACGGTTCCCGCCTTGATCCGTGCGTTCGCCGTCGCCATCTGCTAAGGGAACCCCACGCGCCGGCCTTGAACCGGCGACGCCGGAGAAAACAAATGTTCATCCAGACCGAAGCTACCCCCAATCCCGCCACCCTGAAGTTCATTCCGGGCCGCACCGTGCTCGCGAGCGGCACCATGGAATTTGCGACACCTGAAGCCGCCGTCCGCTCCCCGCTCGCCGAACGGCTGTTCGCCGTGCCCGGCGTCACCGGCGTGTTCTATGGCTCCGACTTCGTCACCGTGACCAAGGCCGACGGCGACTGGCAGCATCTGAAGCCCGCAATCCTCGGCGCGATCATGGAGCACTACATGTCCGGCGCGCCGCTGCTCGCCGACGGCAGTGTCGATGGCGACGATTCGCTCGATGAGGAAGACGAGTTCTTCAATGACGAAGATGCCGACACCGTCGCGCAGATCAAGGACTTGATCGAGACGCGGGTGCGGCCTGCGGTCGCCAATGACGGCGGCGACATCACCTTCCGCGGCTTCAAGGATGGCGTCGTCTATCTCAACATGAAGGGCGCCTGCTCCGGCTGCCCGTCCTCGACCGCGACGCTGCAGCACGGCATCCAGAATCTGCTGCGGCACTTCGTCCCCGATGTGGTCGAAGTCCGCCCGATGTAAGGAGAGCGAATAGTGAGTGGCGAATGGCGAATAGGGATCGCGCCTGACCATCCATTCGCCATTCGCCAATTGCCATTCGCTCCATGATTATTCTCGCCATCGATACGGCGCTCGACGCCTGCTCTGCCGCCGTGCTCGACACCACCGCGAGCAAGCCGCTCGCGCTGGAATCGCAACCGATGAAGCGCGGGCATGCCGAAGCGCTGATGCCACTGATCGCGCGGGTGATGAAGCAGAGCGGCATCGCCTTCGTCGCGCTTGATCGCATTGCCGTCACCACCGGTCCCGGCAGCTTCACCGGACTGCGCGTCGGCCTGTCGGCGGCGCGCGGCATCGCGTTGGCCGCCAGCAAACCCGTCGTCGGCGTCACCACGCTGACCGCTTATGCCGCGCCTGTCGTCGCCGAGAACGGCGAGCATCCGATCATCTCCGCGATCGATGCGCGGCATGACCATGTCTATTTTCAGGTGGTGAGCGGCGACGGCAGCCCGCTGGTCAAGCCGAAGGTGGCGCCGGTCGAGCAGGCGATCAAGGCCGCGCAGCTTGGCACACCGCATCTGGTCGGCAATGCCGCAAAAATCCTCGCCGACCGCTGGCCGGCGGAGACGGCGCCGCCGTTCAAGATCGATACCCAGGCCGCGCCCGACATCACCTGGGTCGCCTGGGTCGGCGCGGCCGTCAGCCCCGAAGCGGCGCCGGCGCGGCCGTTCTATCTGCGCGCGCCGGACGCAAAGCCGCCGGCCAATCCGCTGCTCGACATCGCGCAATCGACCGCGTCATGATGGCCTGGCTTTCCGAATGGCTCAGCCGCGGCACGCCGGCGGTCGAAGCCGCGACTGTGCGCGATGCACCGCGTTTGGCGCAGCTACATGGCGCCTCGTTTCATCGCGGCTGGGGCGAAGGCGAATTCGAGGCAATGCTCGCCGAGCGCAACACGCTGGTGCATCGGCTGCGGCTCGGGCGCAAGATCATCGGCTTTGCAGTATCGCGGATGGGAGCGGACGAAGCTGAAATCCTGTCGATCGCGATCGATTCCAGCCAGCGCGGCCGCGGCCTGTCGCGCAATTTGTTGCTGACGCATCTGGGCCATCTTGCTGGCCGCGGCGTGCGCACTGTTTTCCTCGAAGTGGAGGAAAATAACCAGCCGGCGCGACGGCTCTATGAACGGGCCGGATTTGCCGTCGTCGGTCGCCGTGAACGCTATTACAAGCAGCCCGGTGGGGAACATTTGAATGCGCTTCTGATGCGCCGTGACTTGTCGTAACATGCGGGCGGTGGCAGAACAGTCCCGCCCTGCCCTTCCAGGCTGAAGAAACATGGCTCCGCTGAAAACCTCGTCTGCGATGAAGAACACCGGCATCGAGGCGCGCTGCGCCGCGACCGGCATGCGCATGACCGAGCAGCGCCGCGTCATCGCGCGCGTGCTGGCCGAATCCGTGGATCATCCTGACGTCGAGGAGCTGTACCGGCGCTGCGTCGCGGTCGACGACAAGATCTCGATCTCGACCGTCTACCGCACCGTAAAGCTGTTCGAGGACGCTGGCATCATCGAGCGCCACGACTTTCGCGAGGGCCGCGCGCGCTATGAGCAGATGCCCGACAGCCATCACGACCACCTGATCAATTTGCGCGACGGCAAGGTGATCGAATTCACGTCCGAAGAGATCGAGAAACTGCAGGCGGAGATCGCCCGCAAGCTCGGCTACAAGCTGGTCGACCACCGACTCGAACTGTATTGCGTCCCGCTGGACGAAGATAAATCGTAGTCTGAATTGAATCCTGATCTCATCATCTTCGATTGCGATGGCGTGCTGGTCGACAGCGAAGTCATTTCGTGTCGCGCGCATGCCGAGGTCCTGACGCGTCACGGCTATCCGATCACGTCGGAACAGGTGTTCGATCGTTTCCTCGGTCGCTCGACACGACAGGCCAATCTCGAAATCGAGGCCGAACTCGGCCGCAGCCTTCCAGATGATTATCACACGCAATTGCAGGACGAGCTGTTCCGTTCCTTTGAGGCCGATCTGCAGGCGGTGCCGCACATTCATGCCGCGCTCGACCAGATCGCGCAGCCCGTTTGCGTGGCGTCCAGCGGCTCACCACAACGCATGCGCGTCAGCCTTGGTCGCACCGCCCTCTACGAACGATTTGCACCGAACATCTTTTCAGCCCTGCAGGTCAAGAACGGCAAGCCGGCGCCCGATCTCTTCCTGTTCGCGGCCGGGCAGATGAAGGTGGCGCCCGAACGCTGTCTCGTGGTCGAGGACAGCCTCCCCGGCATCACAGCCGCGCGCGCCGCCGGGATGGCGGTGCTCGGCTTCTGCGGCGGCAGCCATTGCGGGCCCGGCCATGCCGAGACGCTGCGCGCCGCCGGCGCCACAATGACCTTTGCGGACATGCGGGAACTGCCCGGGCTGATCGAAAACGGTGCAATCGTCGCCGCAACCTGAGCCATCATTCCGGGATTGTCCGAAGGACCAGACCCAGAATCTCGAGATTCCGGGCTCGATGCTGGCGCATTGCCCCGGAATGGCGGGCCCAAAAGCTGGATTTTGACGGCTTTAGGCTATATTTGAGCCCTGCGCCCCGATGCGCTGCTTTCCACCGCAAGCAGGTTCCATGACGCCGCCGCGCAAGCTGCACATCAAATCCTATGGCTGCCAGATGAATGTCTACGATGCGCAGCGCATGGTGGATACGCTGGCCGGCGAGGGTTTTGTCGAGACGGCAAACGCCGACGAAGCGGATCTGGTGATCCTCAACACATGCCATATCCGCGAGAAGGCCTCGGAAAAGGTCTATTCCGAGCTCGGGCGGCTGCGCGTGATGAAGGACGACGCCGCGCGCCAGGGGCGCGACGTGAAAATTGCGGTCGCAGGCTGCGTTGCGCAAGCCGAAGGCGAGGAGATCATTCGCCGCGCGCCGACCGTCGACGTCGTGGTCGGTCCCCAGAGCTACCACCATCTCCCGCAACTGTTGAAGCAGGCGAAAGCGGAAGGCCGCGCGCTGGAGACCGAATTCCCGGTCGAGGACAAGTTCGGATTCTTGGCCCCGCCGAAGCCCGACGCGATCCGCTCGCGCGGCATTTCAGCTTTCGTCACCGTGCAGGAAGGCTGCGACAAGTTCTGCACCTTCTGCGTCGTGCCTTACACGCGTGGCGCAGAAGTCTCGCGTCCCGTGACGAGGATCATCGAGGATGTGGCGCGGCTTGCCGATAACGGCGTGCGCGAGATCACCCTGATCGGGCAGAACGTCAACGCCTATCACGGCGAAGGGCCGGATGGACGAAGCTGGCCGCTCGGCAAATTGCTTGAGCGGCTCGCCGCCATCCCCGGCGTGCTGCGCCTGCGCTATTCGACCAGCCATCCGCGCGATGTCGAGGACAGTCTGATCGAGGCGCATCGTGACCTGCCGGCGCTGATGCCGTTCGTGCACCTGCCGGTACAGTCCGGTTCGGACCGAATCTTGGCAGCCATGAACCGCAAACATACCGCCGATGATTACCGCCGCGTCATCGACCGATTTCGTGCGGTACGCCAAGACATTGCTTTTTCTTCGGATTTCATTGTCGGCTTCCCCGGCGAAAGTAGGGAAGATTTTTCTGCGACCCTCGCGCTTGTCATGCAAATAGGGTACGCTGCGGCTTATTCGTTCAAATATTCGCCGCGGCCCGGCACGCCGGCGGCGGACATGCAGGAGATGGTGCCAGCGGCGGAAATGGACGAGCGATTGGAGCGCCTCCAGAACTTGATCGACAGCCAGCAATCGGCCTTCAACAAGGCTGCGATCGGCACCACGGTCGATGTGCTGTTCGAACGCGCCGGGCGCAATCCCGGCCAGATCGTCGGCCGTACTGCCTATCTGCAGCCCGCGCACGTGATGGCATCATCGGACATCGTCGGGAAAGTCCTGCCGGTCAGGATCGACAGCCTTGAGCGCTACAGCCTGCTCGGCGAGCTGGCCCCGCGTCATGCGCGGCCTCAGTCATCCGCTCTTTCGCAGACGACCATTGGAGCCTGAACCCTTGCCAAAAAGCGCATCGGATTCACCATCGCTTGCTCCCAGCCGCAAACCTGACCGCGACATGCCGATCCCTCCAGAGACCCAGGTCGTCATCGACTTCGACGACAACCGCGCCGCGTCCGCGCTGGTCGGCCCTTATGGACAGAATCTGGCGCAGGTCGAACGCCGGCTCGGCGTCGTCGTTGACTCCCGCGGCAACCAGATCACCATCGCGGGTTCCCGCGACGGCTGCGACGCCGCACGACGCGTGCTGGAGACGCTTTATGGCCAGGCAACGCAAGGGCATGATCTTTCGCAAGGCGACGTCGAAGGCGCGATCCGCGCCGTGATCGCGCAGGGCTCGCTGTTCGAGTTCGACGCCAAGACCGCAAAGCCCTCGTTCGAGACCATCAACTTACGCAAGCGCCCGGTGCGGGCACGCACCGCCGCGCAGGATTCCTACATCCGCGCGCTGAAGCGGCACGAGCTGGTGTTCGGCGTCGGGCCTGCCGGTACCGGCAAGACCTGGCTTGCGGTCGCCTATGCCGCGCAATTGTTCGAGCGAAAGGAAGTCGATCGCATCATCCTGTCGCGGCCCGCGGTGGAGGCCGGCGAACGGCTCGGCTTTCTGCCTGGCGATCTTCGCGAGAAGGTCGACCCCTATCTGCGGCCGATCTATGACGCGCTCTATGACCTGATGGATGCGCGCGTCGTCGAGCGCGCACTGCAGGGCGGCGAGATCGAGATCGCGCCGCTTGCCTTCATGCGCGGCCGCACGCTGACCAATGCCGTCATCATCCTGGATGAAGCGCAAAACACCACCTCGATGCAGATGAAGATGTTCCTGACGCGGCTCGGCGAGAACAGCCGCATGATCGTCACCGGCGACCCCTCGCAGGTCGACTTGCCACACGGCCAGGCCTCCGGGCTGGCAGAGGCAGTGAGCCTGCTGGAAGGCGTCGAGGGCATCGCGCAGGTGCGCTTCACCGCGGAGGACGTGATCCGTCACGAATTGGTGGCACGGATCGTCGCCGCCTATGAGGGATTGCCACAACGGCAAGTCGCCGCCAAATCTTGATGTCATGAGCCGGCCTCACGGACCTGCCGCAAGCGGGTTCCGGCCGCAACCACAACGCCTAGAAACAACAACTTTTTGGAACGACAGTGTCTTCCGCCTTCCCCGCTACCGAGGTTCTGGTCACAGCCGATTGCTGGCAGACCGAGCCTGATACTGAAGCGGTGATCCATCGCGCCATCGAGGCCGCCGCCGAAATCACCGAGGCCGATGTCGGCGAGGCCGAACTGGCAGTGATGCTGACGGATGATTCCGGAATTCGGACGCTGAACAACAATTGGCGCGGCATCGACAAGCCGACCAACGTGCTGTCGTTCCCGGCGTTGCAGCCAAAGGGCGCTCAGGGGCTGGACGATGCCCCGCGCATGCTCGGCGATATTGCGATCGCCTATGAGACGACGCGCAGGGAGGCGGACGAGGAGCAGAAGCCGTTCGACCATCATTTAAGCCACCTCGCGGTGCACGGTTTCCTGCATCTGATCGGCTACGACCACGAAAACGACGACGACGCCGAGCAAATGGAAAATCTCGAGCGCGAAATCCTCGCGCAGCTCGGCATTCCCGATCCGTATGCGGACCGGGAGCGGATGGACTGAAATGGCGGACTCCGAACCTACCCACGACAATCCGCGCGATGTGCGCAACCTGCCGGCCGTGGTGCCGGAGGAGGCACAACGTCCCGCAGCGGAGAGCTGGCTGCTGCGCGCGATCCGCACCTTGTTCGGCTGGAAGGCAGGATCGGTTCGCGACGACCTGCAGGTGGTCCTCGACGCGTCAACGCCCGATGACGTGAACTTTTCCGCCGTCGAGCGCACCATGCTGCGCAACATCCTCAATCTGCATGAGCGGCGTATCGCCGACGTGATGGTGCATCGCGCCGACATCGTCGCCGTGAAGCGCGACATCCCGCTCGGCGAATTGATGAGCCTGTTCGAAAGCGCCGCGCATTCGCGCCTCGTGGTCTACAACGAAACCCTCGATGATCCCGAGGGCATGGTGCACATCCGAGACCTGCTTGCGTTCATGACCGCAAGAGCGCGCGTCAGCGACGCCGGCAAGACGCGGCGCAAGAAGCCGCTGCCCGCCGGCCTCGACCTGCGCGCGGTCGATCTCGCGCTGCCGCTTCACGAAGCCAGCATCATCCGAAAACTTCTTTATGTGCCGCCGTCGATGCGCGCGATCGACCTCTTGGTGCAGATGCAGGCCACGCGTATTCACCTGGCGCTGGTGGTCGACGAATATGGCGGCACCGACGGATTGGTGACGATCGAGGACCTCGTTGAGGAAATCGTCGGCGAGATCGACGACGAGCACGATAGCGATGAGCCGCCGTCGATCGTTCGCCAGCCGGATAACTCGTTCATCGCCGACGCGCGGGCGAGCCTCGATGATGTCCGCTCGGTGATCGGCGAAGACTTCGTCACGGGCGAAGCCGGCGAGGAAGTCGAGACGCTCGGCGGCTATCTGGTGTCGTTTGTCGGCCGCGTGCCGGTGCGCGGCGAATTGATTTCCGGGCCCGGCAATTTCGAGGTCGAAGTGCTCGACGCCGATCCGCGACGGGTGAAGCGCGTGCGGATCGCAACCCGCAAGGAACGCAACGTCCCGCGCAAGGAGCGCGAGAGCCGTCGCCGCAGCGAGGCCGCGCCCGATGCCAGCCCTCAGGCCGATGCCAGCCCGCAGGCCAACGACACCGCGCCTCCGCCCTCCGGCGACGGAGCCGCCCCGCAGTGAGGGTTTCCGATCAACTCCGCGCGGCCGGGCTTTCGATCATCCTGACCTGGGGATGGAAGCGCGCCGTCATCGCACTCGTCGCCGGCGCCCTATCCTCGCTCG
This sequence comes from Bradyrhizobium sp. Crot121, assembly GCF_059512385.1. Lineage (NCBI taxonomy): Bacteria > Pseudomonadati > Pseudomonadota > Alphaproteobacteria > Hyphomicrobiales > Nitrobacteraceae > Bradyrhizobium > Bradyrhizobium sp. Crot121. The sequence continues at coordinate 110,893 of NZ_JCAMOR010000019.1, forward strand.
CGATGGCGCCGTTCAACGCCTGGCCGATCCTGTTCTTGACCTTCCCGGTCGCGGTCTGGCTGATTGACGGCGCAGGCGCCGGAAAGTGGCGCGGCATCCCGGCGGCGGCAATCTCCGGCTATTGGTTCGGGCTCGGCTACTTCGTGCCGGGGCTTTACTGGATCGGCTATGCCTTCCTGGTCGATGCGCAGACTTTCGCCTGGCTGTTGCCGTTTGCGATACTGGGCCTGCCCGCCTATCTGGCACTGTTTCCCGCGCTCGGCTTTGCGCTGGCGCGCCTGCTCTGGACTCCCGACGGGTTCCGCGTGCTGGCGCTCGCAGCGAGCTTGACCATCGCCGAATGGCTGCGCGGCCATGTGCTATCCGGATTTCCCTGGAACGCCTTCGGCTATGCGCTGTCAGAACCACTGGCGCTGGCGCAGACCGCATCGCTGATCGGGCTCTGGGGCATGACGTTCCTCAGCCTCGCAATCTTCGCAAGCCCGGCCGTCTTGATCGATGGCAAATCATCCAACCGAAAGCTGTGGCGGGTGCCGGTCATAGCGCTGGTCGTTCTCGCGGCCATGCTGGTTTTCGGCGCGGTGCGGCTGTCGCGGCTGCCGACCACGATGGTCGCCAACGTCAAGCTGCGCATCATGCAGCCAAACCTGCAGCAGGACGTCAAATTCAACTACGCCGCCAAAGCGGCGGTGATGAAGAAATATCTGACGCTCTCCGATCGCGCCTCCGGCCCGCAATCCACTGGTGTGCGCGATGCCAGCATCCTGATCTGGCCAGAATCGGCGTTTCCGTTTTTCCTGACGCGCGAGGCCGACGCGATGGCACAGATCGCCGAGCTCCTGCCCCAAGGCACCGTGCTGATCACCGGCTCGGTGCGCGCCCCGGATCTGCCGCCAGGCGTCCGCATCACGCGCGCCTATAATTCGATCTATGTGATCGACCACGACGGCAGCGTGCTGTCGGTTTACGACAAGCTGCACCTGGTGCCGTTCGGCGAATATCTGCCATTTCAGGACCTGATGGAAAAGCTCGGCTTCGTGCAGCTCACCAAGGTCCATGGCGGATTCATCGCCGGCCAGCGGCGTCGCGCGCTTGACATCCCAAATGCGCCGCGCGCACTGCCGCTGATCTGCTACGAGGCGATTTTCCCTGATGACATTGACATCCACGACGACCGGCCGGGCTGGATCATCAACGTCACCAATGACGGCTGGTTTGGAATCTCGACCGGCCCCTACCAGCATCTACAGCAGGCGCGGCTGCGCGCGATCGAGGAGGGCCTGCCCATTGTTCGCGCAGCGAACACCGGCATCTCCGCGGTCATCGATCCGGCGGGACGGATTGTCGCAGAACTTGGCCTTGGCATCGAAGGCGTGCTCGATGCCAGATTACCGGCTGCCATCCCGCCGACGCTATATGCACGTTTCAATGACATTCCCGCGGCGATCATTCTGTTCGTCGCATTGTTGCTTGTGGTCGCACGGCGTGTTGCCCGGCGCAATTCTTGACGCCTGCGGGCTCTCGATGGTTGCTTGCGCAATGAAAAATTCCGCTGGTGTGATTCCACCAGTTGACAGAACCACCGCGTCATTCGCATTCTATCGTTGCAAGCCGAAACTGAAATCCTGCCAGCACAGTAGCTCAAATTGTCCGCATTCGTCCTCGATCCTCCCGCAGGATTTTGACGATACCGGCGCCTGGGGCATACTCCATACCCGTTTTGCCTCATTCGCCGGGCGCGTAGTCCTTCCAGGAGAGTCCGAAGATGTCTACCAAAGCGCCCAATCCTGTTGACAAATATGTCGGCAGCCGTGTCCGCATGCGGCGGATCATGTTGGGCATGAGCCAGGAAAAGCTGGGAGAAAAGCTCGGCCTCACCTTCCAGCAGATTCAGAAATATGAGAAGGGCACCAACCGCGTCGGCGCCAGCCGGCTGCAGCAGATATCCGAGATCCTGCAGGTGCCGGTCTCGTTCCTGTTCGACGGCGGACCGAGCGGCTCGACAACCCCGGAAGGCTTCAGCGAAGGCGCCTCGCCCAGCTACGTTTCCGACTTTCTCGCAACCTCGGAAGGGTTGGCGCTGACGCGCGCCTTCACGCGCATCGCCGACGCCAAACTCCGCCGCAGCATCGTCGAGCTGGTCGAGCAGATCGCCGCTCGCGAAGGCCCCGACAAGCGTTGATCGGCGTCGTCATTCCTGCGACATGGCAATTGACGCGCCCGCCGGTGCGGGCGCATGACGTCGGTTCAATCGTTCTCGGATCATGATCCGATTAGACCGAATCGGATCATGATCTCACCTCTTTGTTTGAGCATGATCTTCCGCGCAAACGCTTCGCGTTTGTCGCGAGGGAAAACCGGTTTCCACTTTTCCGGATCATGCTCCAGATGCCGGCGCGCCAATGACAACGACATCATTTAATCCTGCAGAGATTCTCGACGGCATCCGCCGCTGGGTGGAGATCGAAACGCCGACAGAGGCGCCCGAACAGGTCAACAAGCTCGCCGATCTCGTCGCCGAAGGCTATCGCGGCCTGCCGGCCACCCTCGAGCGGATCGCCGGCCAGAACGGATGCGGCGATCATCTCGTCGCGCGCTCGGCCTGGGGCCAGGATGCACCGGGAATCCTGGTGCTAAGCCATCTCGACACCGTGCATCCCCTCGGATTCATCCAGCGCCTGCCTTTTTGCATCGACGGCGACAGCGCCTTCGGTCCCGGCATCTATGACATGAAGGGCGGCGCCTATCTCGCCTACCACGCCTTCAGGGAAGTTTGCGCCAATGGCGCGCGGGTGCCGCTCGGCGTGACCCAGCTCTACGTTTCCGATGAGGAGATCGGCAGCCCGACCTCGCGGGCGCTGATCGAAGCCGAGGGCCGCAAAGCCAAATATGTGCTGGTGACAGAGCCGGCACGCGACGGCGGCAAGATCGTCACCGGGCGCAAGGGCGTCGCGCGCTTCGAGATCTTCGTCAAGGGAGTGCCTGCGCATGCCGGCACGCGCCCCGAGGACGGCCGCAGCGCGATCCGCGAGCTCGGCAACATCATCCAGACGCTGGAGGCGATGAACGATCTGGCGCGCGGCGTCACCGTCAATGTCGGCGTGGTCAAAGGCGGCACCAAGCCGAACGTGATCGCGGAAGAGGCCTATGCCGAGGTCGACATGCGCGTGCCGACGATTGCCGACGCCGAAGAGCTGGTACCGAAAATACTCAATCTGAAATCGCGGACCGACGGCGTCAGCGTGCATGTGGTCGGCGAATTGAACCGGCCGCCTTATGAAAAGACCAACGCCGGCGCGGCGCTCTACGAACACGCCAAGGGGCTCGCAACCGAGATCGGCTTCGACCTCGTGGACACCTCGACCGGTGGCGGCTCCGATGGCAATTTCACCGCGCTGCATACGGCGACGCTCGATGGCCTCGGCGTCGACGGCAAGGGCGCGCATACCCATTACGAGCAGATGTATATCTCATCGATCGAGCCGCGCGCGCGGTTGCTGCATCGGCTGTATCAGACGCTGCGATGATGACGCCTTCCCGCGATCAGGAGCGCGACGCGCATGCGCAAGGCTCGTTCTTCGGACGGCGCAAGGGCCACAGACTGCGCGCCCATCAGGCCGACCTGATCGAGCATCTGCTGCCGCATCTGGCGCTCGACATCGCAAGCCCGGCACCGGCCAGCCTGACCGAACTGTTCGATGACAACATCGAGGATGTCAGGCTCGAGATCGGATTTGGCGGCGGCGAACATCTCGCCGCCGAGGCCCGCGCGTTTCCGAATATCGGCTTCATCGGCTGCGAGCCCTATGTCAACGGGATGGCCAAGATCCTGACCCAGATCGAGGCGCACAATATCGGCAACATCCGCCTGTTCGCAGGCGACGCCGCCGAGCTGCTCGCCTGGGCGCCGTCAGGGTCGATGCGGCGCATCGACCTGATCCATCCTGATCCCTGGCCGAAGCGACGGCACTGGAAACGCCGCTTTGTCCAGGATGTCACCGTTGCAGCAATGGCGCGCATCCTCAAAGCAGGCGGCGAATTCCGCTTCGTCAGCGACATCGACGATTACTGCGCCTGGACGCTATGGCACCTGATGCGCTCGCCCGATTTCAATTGGCTGGCTGAACGCGCCTCGGACTGGCAGGCTCCCTGGCCCGACTACACGATGACGCGCTATGGCGCCAAAGCCGAGCGCGAGGGACGCAAGGCGACGTATCTGCGGTTTCGCAGAATTTGACGCGCGTCATTCCGGGGCGCGCGCAGCGCGAACCCGGAATCCATTGGGCCACCTGCACACGCGGCGAAATGGATTCCGGGCTCACGCTGCGCGTGCCCCGGAATGACGGCGTGGTCGCAATGACAAGGAGAGGGACTACCGCGTTTTCCAGAAGTCCACGACGCGCTGGGCGGTGGAGGGCATCAGGCGGGTGAAGTTCAGCCGCGCGCTCTCGATATCGGCTGGCGACGGCACGCGGTTGGGGCCGAGCCGGAGCAGGATCAGCGCGCGCACGGTGGCCCATTCGAGACCGATGGTCTTGCCCGCGATCAGAATCGGATCGTAGCGGTCGCCGGTGATCAGGCGATCGAGCGTTGCGATCTTGACACCGGTCATCGCGGCCAGCGCGCACACCGCTTCCTCGTATTTGAACGACTTGGCGAAATCGAGCAGCGCGATTTCGTTCAATTGATTGGCGTGATGCAACGCGAGGATCGTGCGCTGGGCCGGCGTGAAATCGCGTGCGCTGTCGACCTTCTCGCTCATGCCGTTGAGCTCGCTGATCGCCTGCTTGATCGCGGCCTGCCGCTCCGGCTTGACCACGTCGAACAGGCGGCGGCGGACGATCTCGACGGAGCCTGCCACCAGCGTCTTCAACTGCTCGGGCGACAGATCCGCGCGCTGACCGACGGCAAGCGTCAGCACGCTGTCCTGGCTGGCGCGCCGGATCAGCGTCGAATAGCCGCTCGTCGAGAATTCGGCGCCGGCATTGCCGGCCGCGCGCCTGACAACGTCGCGATCGCCGCGGCGGACGATGACGTCGGTCAGATCGGCCGAGAGCGTCGGCCGTTCCGCCATCGCCAGCAGATGCTCCTGCCCCTTCGCGCGCGCGATTTCGACCAGGACCTGCTCGTCGATGACAGGCGACCGGCGCAAGAGCGGTCCTGCGATCGCGATCTCGTCCTCGCGCGCAAGCTGCCCGATCAGGCTGCGCGGCGCATTCGACAGCAGCGACAGGCGTTCGGCGAGCTGCGCCCGCGCGTCGCGCTCGGCATGGGGGACGAGGCTGGTCAGGACGCCGTCGAACAGATCGACATGGTCGGTACTGAAACTGGCCGCACCCTGCAGGAACAGTTCGCCGATCCGGCGCGCGGCGTCGGCACGGCGCCCGGGGTCACCGGTGCGGACGATCTCGTCGAGTTCAGGGATCAGCGCAGTCGCTGTCGTCGTCATAAGCCTACCCAAACCGGCCCGCCGTGCCGGTTTTTGCGGCGCAATCTAGGTGGCGTTCGTGAACGAAGCGTTAGACATTCGCACCCAACTTTCCGATAGCGCAAATTTGCTCAGCAGCGGTCTCTGGCCCTTGCCGGACGGGCGGAAAAGCGCTATAGCGACTTAAAGTTCTCATACGATCCGTATTGAGGGTGGGCCCTTCCGGACCCGCTCTTTTTTATTACCCGAACGAACCCGGCTGAGCCTGGTCCGCTTTGGGTAGCGCAACCAGAGCATGAACCCGAACGGCGGAAGCCTGTTGTCCGCAAGGATCATGCTCAAACACGAGAGATAAGATCATGGCCCGATCAGCGTGATCGTATCATGATCGGACACCGGTCTAGGGCCGGCTAACCAACAAGACCGACAGCTCAAGACGTATCTTTGACCCTCGATATGACCGATCCAACCGCTGGTTCCGTCAATGCCGAATTGCTCGCCGAGCCGCGGCTCGTGGTCGAGCCCGGCGCCGCGGCGCGCGTGTCGGCAGTTGCCACCCCGGTCCTGCAGGGACTGGGCTACCGCCTGGTGCGCATCAAGATCACCGGCGATGCCGGCTGCACCGTCCAGATCATGGCGGAACGGCCGGACGGCTCGATGCAGATCGAGGATTGCGAGGCGATCTCGCGGGCGCTGTCACCGGTGCTCGACATCGCCGATCCCATCGACCGGGCCTATCGGCTGGAGATCTCGTCGCCGGGCATCGACCGCCCCCTGGTGCGGCGGTCGGATTTCGAGCGCTATGCCGGCCACCTCGTCAAGATCGAGATGGCGGTGGCGCATCAGGGCCGCAAGCGGTTCCGCGGCACCCTGAATGGTGTCGAGGGCAACGCGGTGCGCCTACATCGGGATGACACACGCGAGGGCGAAGATGCACAGACCTTGCTGGTGATGGAAGACATCGCCGAAGCAAGGCTGGTGCTGACCGACGAGCTGATCGCCGAATCGATGCGGCGCGGCAAGGCTCAAGAGCGCGAGCTGCGCCGCGAATTGGGGCTGGTCCCGCCACAACCCTCGCATGCGAAAAAAAGCGGTCCGAGCAAGAGCCATAAGCCGAAACAAGGGACCGGCAAGAAGCCGGCTCCGAAGAACGCCAAACAACACCGCCTCGCCGCCGAACGGCTGCGCCGGGGCGAGACCGAGCCTGACGAAGGAGACTAGCCATGGCAGTCAGCGCCAATCGACTTGAACTGCTGCAGATCGCCGACGCCGTCGCGCGCGAAAAATCGATCGACCGCGGCATCGTGATTGCCGCGATGGAGGACGCCATCGCGAAAGCGGCGCGCGCCAGGTACGGCAGCGAGACCGACGTCCACGCGGAGATCGACCCCAAGAAGGGCGAACTCCGCCTGTCGCGCCACATGCTCGTGGTCGACGTGGTCGAGAATGCTTCCAACCAGATCTCGCTCGCCGACGCCCAGCGCGCCAATCCCGGCGCCCGTGTCGGCGACACCATCGCCGACACGCTGCCGCCGCTCGAATACGGCCGCATCGCTGCGCAGTCGGCCAAGCAGGTGATCGTGCAGAAGGTGCGCGAGGCCGAGCGCGACCGGCAATACCAGGAATTCAAGGACCGCATCGGCGACATCGTCAACGGCGTCGTCAAGCGCGTCGAATATGGCAGCGTGATCGTCGACCTCGGCCGTGGCGAGGCCATCATCCGCCGCGACGAGATGCTGCCGCGCGAAGTGTTCCGCAACGGCGACCGCGTCCGCGCCTATATCTTCGACGTCCGCCGCGAGACGAGGGGCCCGCAGATCTTCCTATCGCGCACCCATCCGCAATTCATGGCGAAGCTGTTCGCGCAGGAAGTGCCCGAGATCTATGACGGCATCGTCGAGATCAAGGCAGTGGCCCGCGATCCCGGCTCGCGCGCCAAGATCGGCGTGATCTCGCGCGATTCGTCGGTCGATCCGGTCGGCGCCTGCGTCGGTATGCGCGGTTCGCGCGTGCAGGCCGTGGTCAACGAATTGCAGGGCGAGAAGATCGACATCATCCCGTGGTCGCCCGACATCGCGACCTTCGTCGTCAACGCGCTGGCGCCCGCCGAAGTCGCCAAGGTTGTGATCGACGAGGACCGCGAGCGCATCGAGGTCGTGGTGCCCGACACCAACAACCAGCTTTCGCTGGCGATCGGCCGCCGCGGCCAGAACGTCCGCCTCGCCTCGCAGCTCACCGGCTGGGATATCGACATCCTGACCGAGCAGGAAGAGTCCGAGCGTCGTCAGGCCGACTTCGAGAATTCGACCCGCGTCTTCATGGAGGCGCTCAATGTCGACGAAGTCGTCGGCCAGCTCCTGGCGTCGGAAGGCTTCACCTCGGTCGAGGAACTGGCGCTGGTGGACGTGAAGGAACTCGCCGGCATCGAAGGCTTCGACGAGGAAACCGCGACGGAACTGCAGAACCGCGCCAAGGAATATCTGGAGCAGCTCGAGGCCGAGCTGGAAGCCAAGCGCAAGGAACTCGGCGTCGAGGATGCCATGAAGACGGTCCCCGGCATCACCGCGAAGATGCTGGTCAAGCTCGGCGAGAACGACGTCAAGACCGTCGAGGATCTCGCCGGCTGCGCTACCGACGATCTGGTCGGCTGGACCGAGCGCAAGGACGGTGGCGAACAGACCAAGCATGCCGGGTTCCTCGACGGGATCGATATCTCCCGCGAGGACGCCGAGGCGATGATCATGCAGGCCCGCGTAAAGGCCGGCTGGATCACCGAGGCCGACCTCGCCAAGCAGAATGCCGAGGCGGAAGCCGCCGAAGAACCGACGGCGTAAGGAGATGGCCCGCGCATGCTCGCAATGGCTGACCCCGATCTGGATCATGGGCCGCGGACCGAAAAGTCCGCGACCATGCGGATGTGCGCGGTCAGCCGCGAGGTGCGTCCGATCGACGAGCTGATCCGCTTCGTCGTCGCCCCCACCGGCGAGGTGATCGCCGATGTGAAACGCAAGCTGCCGGGGCGTGGCCTCTGGCTTTCGGCCTCGCGCCGCACGGTTGCGGAAGCGGTCCGGCGTCACCAGTTTAGCCGGGGATTCAAGCGCGACGTCCGCGTCGTGGCGACTCTGCCCGATGATACCGAAGCGCTGCTGGTTCGCAGCAGCCTCGAGGCGCTGGCGATGGCCGCCAAGGCCGGCCAGGTCGTTTCCGGCTTCGGCAAGGTCGAGGACGCGTTGTCGCAGCGGGAAAGACCCCTAAGTCTGATCCATGCTTCCGATGCGGCCCCCGACGGCGTCCGCAAATTGGACGCGATCCTGCGGCAAAGGGGCCGAAAAGATGAAGATTCGCCGAAAATATCTGTCGTCACCGCGCTGACATCGGCAGAATTGGATTTGGCACTGGGCCGGTCAAATGTGATACATGCTGCCCTGCTCGCGGGCCCGGCGAGCAAGACGTTCCTGTCGCGCTGCCAGCTTCTGGTCCGATACCGGATGGCCGACGACGACAAGACCGCCGATGCGGCCAGAAATTCTAGCTAGAGCATGATCGGGAAAAGGGGAAACCAGTTTTCCGAAAAGATCATGTTCAAACAACAAGATGGAGCGGGATGACGGTCCGAGGACAGTCATTTCGGTCTTTTGGAACTGCGACGATAACGCGTGCGAAAAGGCACAACGCTAACGAGATTAGGACTGCTGAATGGTTGATACCAAAACCCCTGGCGACAAGACTTTGAGTGTCCCGAGCAAGACCTTGACGCTGAAGCCACGCGTCGAGACGGGCACCGTGCGCCAGAGCTTCAGCCATGGCCGCAGCAAGCAGGTTGTGGTCGAAAAGCGCGGCAAGCGCCGCGTCGGTGGTGACGGCCCCGGAACGGAGCCGCATGCGCCCGAGCCTGTCGTGGCCAAGCCCGCGCCGACGCCGGCCAGGCCACCGTCCGGCCGCTCCGGCGGGTCCCCATCGCAGCGCAACGCCGGCGGATCGGGCGTGGTGCTGCGCAGCCTGACCGAGGACGAACGCTCGGCCCGCGCCAGCGCACTCGCCGACGCCCGGCAGCGTGAGGTCGAAGAGCGCCAGCAGGCCGAAGAGGAAGCCAAGCGCCGCGCCAGCCGCGAAATCGCCGAGCGCGCCGAGCGCGAAGCCGCCGAAGCCCGCCGGCTGGCCGAAGAGGAACGTCATCGCCAGGAAGAGGAAGCCAAGCGTAAGGCCGAGATCGAGGCTAAGCGGCGCTTTGGCGAGGGCGAAGCGAAGCCCGCCGCGGCAGCCAAGCCAGCGGCCGCAGCAGCCCCTGCGCCGGCGGCTCCGGCCCGTACCCCATCGACCCCGGGCCGCACATCTGCGGCCCCGGGACGCACGTCAGCGACCCCTGGACGCACGTCAGCGACCCCGGCACGTACACCAGCGTCGGCTCCAGCGGCGAAGGCGCCGGGCGTCGCCGCAGAGCCCGATGAAGACGAGGGTCCGCGGCAGGTTCGCCGTGGCCCGGGTGGTGCCATGCGCCCCGTGGCCGCCCCGAAGACCACCCACAAGCCGGGTCCGCAGAAGGAGCGTGGCCGCCTGACGGTTGTCACCGCGCTCAACGCCGACGACGTGCGCGAACGCTCGATCGCGTCCTTCCGCCGCCGCACCCAGCGCCTCAAGGGCATCAGCGCGAACGAGCCGAAGGAAAAGCTGATCCGCGAAGTCACGATCCCGGAAGTCATCACCATCCAGGAACTCGCCAACCGCATGTCCGAGCGCGCGGTCGACGTCATCCGCATGCTGATGAAGCAGGGCGCGATGCACAAGATCACCGACGTGATCGATGCCGACACCGCGCAACTGATCGCGGAAGAACTGGGTCACACGGTCAAGCGCGTGGCTGCGTCCGACGTCGAGGAAGGCCTGTTCGACGTCGTCGACGATTCCACCGATACCGAGCCGCGTTCGCCCGTCGTCACGGTCATGGGCCATGTCGACCACGGCAAGACCTCGCTGCTCGACGCGCTTCGTCACGCCAACGTGGTCTCCGGCGAAGCCGGCGGCATCACCCAGCATATCGGCGCCTACCAAGTGTTGTCGCCCGAAAGCGGCACGAAGATCACCTTCATCGACACGCCCGGTCACGCCGCGTTCACCGCGATGCGCGCGCGCGGCGCCAAGGTCACCGATATCGTGGTGCTGGTGGTCGCGGCCGATGACGGCGTGATGCCGCAGACGGTCGAAGCGATCAATCACGCCAAGGCCGCCAGGGTTCCGATCATCGTCGCGATCAACAAGATCGACAAGCCGGACGCGCGGCCCGAGCGCGTGCGCACGGAATTGTTGCAGCATGAGGTGCAGGTCGAATCGCTCGGCGGCGAAGTCGTCGATGTCGAGGTCTCCGCCAAGAACGGGACCAACCTCGACCGGCTGCTCGAAATGATCGCGCTGCAGGCCGAAATCCTCGACCTCAAGACCAACTCGCAGCGTCCGGCCGAAGGCACCGTGATCGAGGCCAAGCTCGACCGCGGCCGTGGTCCGGTAGCGACCGTGCTGGTGCAACGCGGCACGCTCATGGTCGGCGACATCATCGTCGCCGGCGCCGAGATGGGCCGCGTCCGTGCGCTGATCTCGGACCAGGGCGAGAATCTCGACGAAGCCGGTCCGTCCGTGCCGGTCGAGGTGCTCGGCTTCAACGGTCCGCCGGAAGCCGGCGATCGGCTTGCGGTGGTGGAGAACGAAGCCCGCGCCCGCCAGATCACGAGCTACCGTGCGCACCAGAAGCGCGAGAACGCCGCCGCCTCGATCTCGGGCATGCGCGGCTCGCTCGAGCAGATGATGTCGCAACTCAAGACCGCGGGCCGCAAGGAATTCCCGCTGATCGTGAAGGCCGACGTGCAGGGCTCGCTGGAAGCGATCCTGGGCTCGCTGGAAAAGCTCGGCACCGAGGAAGTCGCCGCCCGCATCCTGCATGCCGGCGTCGGCGGCATCTCGGAATCCGACGTCACGCTGGCGGAAGGCTTCAACGCCGCGATCATCGGCTTCTCGGTACGCGCCAACAAGGAGGCGGCCGCCGCCGCCAAGCGCAACGGCATCGAGATCCGCTACTACAACATCATCTACGATCTCGTGGATGACATCAAAAAGGCGATGTCCGGCCTGCTCGCGCCGACCCTGCGCGAGACCATGCTCGGCAACGCCCAGATCCTGGAGGTGTTCAACATCTCCAAGGTCGGCAAGGTCGCCGGCTGCCGCGTCACCGACGGAACGGTCGAACGCGGTGCCAATGTCCGCCTGATCCGCGACAACGTCGTCGTGCATGAAGGCAAGCTGTCGACGCTGAAGCGCTTCAAGGACGAAGTGAAGGAAGTCGTCGCCGGCCAGGAATGCGGCATGGCGTTCGAGAACTACGGCGACATGCGTGTCGGCGACGTGATCGAATGCTACCGTATCGAAACGATCCAGCGCTCTCTGTAAGTCCAAGTCTTACGAAGCGCGGGAATTTCGAGCTGAACCGTCATGCCCCGCCACCGGGTCTCGCCTTCGGCGAGCCCGATGACAGGCTCCGGCCGGGGCATCCAGTATTGCAATTGGTGCTAGGCACAAAATACTGGATCACCCGCTTTCGCGGGTGATGGCGACAATTTGGGATTTTAGATAATGCCCCGTCATCAGAAGAAGAGTTCCGCCGCCGGCGGCTCGCAACGTCAATTGCGCGTCGGCGAGACCGTGCGCCATGCGGTTGCCGAGATTCTCTCGCAGGGTGATGTCCACGATCCGGATCTTCAAGGCCACATCATCACCGTTCCCGAGGTGCGAATGTCGCCGGACCTGAAGCTCGCGACCATTTATGTAATGCCGCTCGGCGGACGCGACACCGAGACCGTGATTGCTGCGCTCGACCGCAACAAGAAATTTCTCCGCGGCGAGATCGCGCACCGCGTTAACCTGAAATTTGCACCTGACATCCGCTTCCGCGTCGACGAACGATTCGACGAAGCGGAACGTATCGAGAAATTACTGAGAACACCTGCGGTGCAACGCGATCTTGCACCCGATTCGGACGACGAGTGAGATGACCGTGACGACCGCAAACCCCGTGATCGAATCGCAAGACGTCGATTCGCATGCGGATGAAGAAAAAATTTCGGCGCCTGCGCGCGGCAACGAGACGCGTCGCGTCAACAACGATCCGCGCCAGAAGCAGAAGCAGCAGGGCAACCAGCCGCGGCGCGACAAGCGCGACGTCCATGGCTGGGTCGTGCTCGACAAGCCGATCGGCATGACGTCGACGCACGCCGTCGCGGTGCTGAAGCGCCTGTTCCAGGCCAAGCGCGCCGGACACGCCGGCACGCTCGATCCGCTCGCCTCGGGTGGGCTGCCGATTGCGCTCGGTGAAGCCACCAAGACGGTTCCCTTCGTCATGGAGGGCCGCAAGCGCTATCGCTTCACGGTGGCCTGGGGCGAGGAACGCGACACCGACGACATCGAGGGCCGCGTGGTCGAGACCAGCGAACTTCGCCCCTCGGCCGAATCAATCCAGGAATTGCTGCCGCGCTTCACCGGCGTGATCGAGCAGGTCCCCCCGCAATATTCCGCGATCAAGGTCCAGGGCGAGCGGGCCTATGATTTGGCACGGGACGGCGAGAAGGTCGAATTGCAGCCCCGGCCGGTCGAGATCCACGAATTAACCCTGGTGGAACACGGAGATAGCGGCCAGTCCGTGTTCGAGGCCGAATGCGGCAAGGGAACCTATGTTCGTGCTTTGGCCCGGGACATGGGGCGGATTCTCAGCTGTTTCGGCCATATCTGCGCGCTCAGGCGGACCGTTGTCGGTCCGTTTACCGAAAGCGACATGATTCCGCTGGAAGAATTGGAGGCTTTGTGCAATAGAGCCGCGTCTGGCGAGGGCAGCCTCGCCGACGCGCTTTTGCCCGTTGAGACCGCGCTGGACGACATCCCGGCACTGGCCGTCACACGGGCGGATGCGGCAAGGCTCCATCGGGGCCAAGCCGTTTTGTTGCGCGGACGGGATGCGCCCAATAGTAGCGGCACAGTCTATGTCACGGTGGCAGGCCGGCTTCTCGCGCTTGCCGAGATTGGCAATGGCGAAATCATCCCCAAGCGCGTGTTCAACCTGACCGGACTGACTGCCAGTTCGGCTCGCAACCATGGAAGTATTTGACGATGTCGATTACCGCCGAACGTAAAGCGGAAGTCATCAAGACGAATGCCCTCAAAGCCGGCGACACCGGCTCGCCCGAGGTTCAGGTCGCGATCCTGTCGGAACGCATCAGCAACCTTACCGAGCACTTCAAGACCCACGGGAAGGACAACCATTCACGCCGCGGCCTATTGAAGCTCGTGTCGACGCGACGCTCTCTCCTCGACTACATCAAGAAAAAGGACGAGGCGCGTTACAAGGCATTGCTAGAAAAGCATAACATTCGTCGTTGATTTCAAGACTACGCGCGCAAGATTAGCGCGCGTTTTCGCATGATCTTCCGAGAGACCGGAGTTTCAACCGTTCGGAGACGATCATGCGCAAGAGCATGAACGTGACGACCGCATGTCGCACACACTCATGCTCAAGCCTCGAGCATGACCCGGTTTTCCGGAAAGACCATGCTCAAACCTAAAGTGCCCAGCAGCAATCCGGCCGCCGGGCGGGGCAAGATGCCCGTATGAACGAAAGGATGGACACCATCCGGAACTTGAGAACCATGGCAGGATCGCCGGATACTGATCACGACTTGCGATCAGTGTCTCGCCATCTTGCGCATGGTTTTTGCGTTTTGGGGGCCCGCTCTTTCGTGAAACCATGAAAGAAGACCAAAATGTTTACGACCCATTCCGTGGAGATCGACTGGGGCGGACGTCCGCTCAAGCTTGAAACCGGAAAGATCGCCCGGCAGGCCGATGGCGCCGTTATGGCGACCTATGGCGAGACCGTGGTGCTTGCCACCGTCGTCGCCGCCAAGACGCCCCGCGAAGGCGTCGACTTCCTGCCGCTGACGGTCGACTACCAGGAGAAGGCCTATGCCGCGGGCCGCATCCCCGGCGGCTACTTCAAGCGCGAGGGCCGGCCGACTGAGAAGGAGACGCTGGTCTCCCGCCTGATCGACCGCCCGATCCGCCCGCTGTTCGTCGACGGCTGGCGCAACGAGACGCAGGTGATCATCACCACCCTGTCGCATGACATGGAGAACGATCCGGACATTCTGGCGATGGTTGCCGCTTCCGCGGCGCTGACGCTGTCCGGTGTGCCGTTCAAGGGCCCGATTGGCGCGGCCCGCGTCGGCTTCGCCAACGACGAATATGTGCTGAACCCGACGCTGGACGAGATGAACGAGACCCAGCTCGATCTCGTCGTCGCCGGTACCGCGGACGCCGTGCTGATGGTGGAATCGGAAGCCAAGGAGCTGAACGAAGACGTCATGCTCGGCGCCGTGATGTTCGGCCACCGCCACTTCCAGCCGGTCATCAACGCGATCATCGAGCTCGCCGAGAAGGCCGCGAAGGAGCCGCGCGAGATCACCCCGATCGACAATTCGGCGATCGAAAAAGATATGCTCGGCCTGATCGAGCAGGAGTTGCGCACCGCTTACGCTATACCGATCAAGCAGGAGCGCTATGCCGCGGTCGGTGCCGCCAAGGAAAAGGTGATGGCGCACTTCTTCCCGGAAGGGCAGGAGCCGAAATATGACAAGCTGCGCGTCGCCGACGTGTTCAAGGAGCTCGAAGCGAAGATCGTCCGCTGGAACATCCTCGACACCGGCAAGCGCATCGACGGCCGCGATGTCAAAACCGTGCGCAATATCGTCGCCGAAGTCGGCGTGCTGCCGCGCGCCCACGGTTCGGCGCTGTTCACCCGCGGCGAGACCCAGGCGATGGTCGTGACCACGCTCGGCACCGGCGAGGATGAGCAGTACATCGACGCGCTGTCCGGAACGTACAAGGAGACGTTCCTGCTGCACTACAACTTCCCACCCTACTCGGTCGGCGAGACCGGCCGCCTCGGCGGCACCAAGCGTCGCGAGATCGGCCACGGCAAGCTCGCCTGGCGCGCGATCCATCCCGTGCTGCCACCGCACCACGAATTCCCCTACACGGTGCGCGTGGTGTCTGAAATCACAGAGTCCAACGGCTCGTCGTCGATGGCCTCGGTCTGCGGTGCTTCGCTGGCGCTGATGGATGCCGGCGTGCCGCTGAAGCGGCCGACCGCCGGTATCGCGATGGGCCTGATCCTCGAAGATCAGCGCTTCGCGGTGCTCTCGGACATCCTCGGCGACGAGGATCATCTCGGCGACATGGATTTCAAGGTCGCCGGCACCGACCAGGGCATCACCTCGCTGCAGATGGATATCAAGATCGAGGGCATCACCGAGGAGATCATGCGCGTCGCGCTTGGCCAGGCCAAGGAAGGACGCATTCACATCCTCGGCGAGATGTCCAAGGCACTGACCGCGGCGCGCGCCGAGCTCGGCGAATACGCACCGCGCATCGAGACCTTCAAGATCCCGACGGACAAGATCCGCGAAGTGATCGGCACCGGCGGCAAGGTGATCCGCGAGATCGTCGAGAAGACCGGCGCCAAGATCAACATCGAGGACGACGGCACCGTGAAGGTCGCCTCCAATGACGGCGAGGCGATGAAGGCCGCGATCAAGTGGATCAAGTCGATCACCTCCGAGCCGGAGATCGGCCAGATCTACGAGGGCACCGTAGTCAAGGTGATGGAGTTCGGCGCCTTCGTGAACTTCTTCGGCGCCAAGGACGGCCTCGTCCATATCAGCCAGCTCGCGGCCAACCGCGTGCAGAAGACCTCCGACGTCGTCAAGGAAGGCGACAAGGTCAAGGTCAAGCTGCTCGGCTTCGACGACCGCGGCAAGACGCGGTTGTCGATGAAGGCGGTCGACCAGGAGACCGGCGAGGATCTGGAGGCCAAGCAGAAGACCGACGCGCCAGCGACGCGCGAGGCGGCAGGCGAGTGAACGCTTCTACACAATGGAATTGCTAAAAAAGGGCGGCCTTGACGGCCGCCCTAAGTTTATGTGGGGCTTTGCAAATCAACCGTGGCTGATGGCCATGTGCGGTTTGGCCGCGATTTCGTGATCAACCTTTGTCGGAACCGCTTCACGTCCTGCGCCTACAATAAGACACCATGCTTTCCTTAAGCCCGGAGGTCACGATGTCATTCCTGTCCCGCCGCCGCCTGATGATGGCCGCAACCGGCCTCGTCGCCGCAGCCGCTTCGCCGCAAATGGCGTTCGCGCAAGGCTCGGCCCAGCCGCCTGCCGGTCCGTTCAAGGTGGATCCGCTGCCCTATCCCGCCAATGCGCTGGAGCCGCATATCGATGCGCTGACGATGCAGATCCATCATGACAAGCATCACCAGGCCTATGTGAACAACGTCAACGCGATCGCCAAAGATCATCCGCAGATCGCCGAAAAGCCCGTCGCGGATGTGCTCGCCAATCTGAACAACGTGCCCGAGGCGGTCCGCACCGGCGTCCGCAACAATCTCGGCGGCCACGCCAACCACACCATGTTCTGGCAGATCATGGGACCGAATGGCGGCAAGCCGGAAGGCGAGGTGCTCGCCGCGATCGACCGCGATCTCGGCGGAATGGAGAAACTACGGACCGACTTCAACGCGGCCGGCGGACGCGTGTTCGGTTCGGGCTGGGTGTTCGTCACCGTGACCAAGGACGGCAAGCTCGCACTCGAGACCCGGCCGAACCAGGACAGCCCGCTGATGGACGGCAAACGCACACTGTTCGGCAACGACGTCTGGGAGCACGCTTACTATCTGCATTACCAGAATCGCCGCCCTGACTATCTGCAGGCCTGGTGGAACACGGTGAACTGGAAGGCGATCGGCGACCGCTACGCGGCCGCAAAGGCAGGCACGCTCGGCGTGTAGTCCACGCGCGACAGAGCAGTCTCACGCGGGCGGGGGCGCGATATCGTCTCCGGCCGCTTCGCTGCACCGCCGAACTTCATGAGCAAGCTTCCCTTCACGGCGCCCCAGAGCTTCGGTTCTGATTGAATCAGAACCGAAGCTCTGGACTCTTGTTTTGACGCATTTTCTTCACGCGAACCGGCGCCCACTTCGCTCGAAAACGCTCTAGAATTGGCCGTTGCCAATGCAAGCGTTCGGAGCGATGAACGCGTCTTCGCCCGTGAAAGGTTCAGCCCCATGATCCAGCTCTATTGGTCGCCTCGTTCGCGCTCGTTCACCTGCCTGTGGCTGATGGAAGAAACCGGACTGCCGTATAAGCGCGTGCTGACCGACATCTCGACCGGCGCGCAGAAGGCGCCGGAGTTCCTGAAGGTCAATCCGATGGGCAAGGTGCCGGCCTTGAAGGACGGCGACGTCGCGCTCGGCGAAGCTGCCGCGATCTGCGCCTATATTGCGGATCGTTATCCGGAGAAGAAGCTCGCGCCGGCGCTGAACGATCCGAAGCGCGGGCGATATCTGCAGTACCTGTTCTTCGCGCCGAGCTGCATCGAGCCGGCGCTGATCCAGATCTTCACCAAGCTCGAGGTGCCCGCCAGCACCGCCGCATGGGGCACCGCGACACAGGTGTTCGACGTGCTCGACACCGAGCTGCAGAAGGGACCGTGGATTCTCGGCGAGGATTTTTCCGCCGCCGATATCGTGGTCGGCTCTGGCCTGAACTATGCGGTGCGGCTGTTCAAGATGGTGCCGTCGCGGCCGTCCTTCGAGGCCTATATCGATCGTTGCACCGCGCGTCCGGCATTCCAGCGCGCGGAGAAGATTGCCGCGGGTTAGCTCTTGTAGGGTGGGCAAAGCGCAGCGTGCCCACCATTCACGATCGGTGCAAGAGAAGGTGGGCACGCTTCGCTTTGCCCACCCTACGATTTCGAGCTACTCCGCCTTCAGGTCTTCCGGCCGCGGCATCGAGATCACGTTGTAGCCGGAATCGACGTAATGGATTTCGCCGGTGACACCGCCGGAGAGATCGGACAGCAGATAGAGCGCAGAACCGCCGAGCTCATCAAGCGTCACGCCGCGGCCGAGCGGCGAATGCTTCTGCTGGAACGCGAACATCGCACGCGCATCGCCGATGCCCGAGCCGGCGAGCGTGCGCACCGGACCCGCTGAAATCGCGTTGATGCGGATGGCGCGGGAGCCGAAATCGGCGGCGAGATAGCGCACCGAGGCTTCCAGCGCCGCCTTCGCGACCCCCATCACGTTGTAATTGGGCATCACGCGCATCGAGCCGCCGAAGGTCAGCGTAATCATGGCGCCGCCGCTTTCCGGCATCAGCTCGGCTGCGCGCTTGGCCAGTTCGGTGAAGGAGAAGCAGGAGATCAGCATGGTGCGCGAGAAGTTCTCGCGCGTGGTGTCCGCATAGCGGCCCTTCAGCTCGTTCTTGTCGGAGAAGGCGACGGCATGGACGAGGAAATCGAGCTGACCCCATTTCTCGCGCAAGGCTGCGAACACCGCATCGACGCTGGCGAGATCCTCGACATCGCAGGGCAGCACCGTGTCGACGCCGAGCGACTGCGCCAGCGGCTTGACGCGCTTGCCGAGCGCCTCGCCCTGATAGGTGAAGGCGAGCTCGGCGCCCTGCGCATGGAGCGTCCTGGCAATGCCCCAGGCGATCGAATGATCATTGGCGACGCCCATGATCAGTCCGCGCTTGCCTTTCATCAGGTCCTGCATCGTACTCACCACTCTCTTTCTTCGTCATGCCCGGGCTTGTCCCGGGAATCCACGCGCTTTCGGCGCCTATGGCAAAGACGTGGATGGCCGGGACGAAGCCCGGCCATGACGGTGAATCAGCCAGTCAACTGGCTAACAATCTCACGCATCCAGCCGCTTGAACACCAGCGTCGCGTTGGTGCCGCCGAAGCCGAACGAATTCGACAACACGGTGCCGAGCTTCGCATTGTCGATGCGCTTGCGCACGATCGGCATGTCGGCGAACACAGGGTCGAGCTCGGTGATATGCGCGCTCTCGCAGATGAAGCCGTTGTTCATCATCAGAAGCGAATAGATCGCCTCCTGCACGCCGGTGGCGCCGAGCGAATGGCCGGTCAGCGCCTTGGTCGCTGAGATTGGCGGGCATTTCTCGCCGGTGCCGAACACCTTGCGGATCGCCTCGATCTCCGGCGGATCGCCGGCAGGCGTCGAGGTCGCGTGCGGATTGATGTAATCGATCGGAGTATTCACCGTCGACAGCGCCATGCGCATGCAGCGCTCGGCACCTTCGCCCGAGGGCGCCACCATGTCGTAGCCGTCGGAGGTCGCGCCATAGCCGACGATCTCGGCATAGATGCGTGCACCGCGCGCCTTGGCGTGCTCCAGCTCTTCCAGCACCACGACGCCGGCGCCGCCGGCGATGACGAAACCGTCGCGGTTGATGTCGTAGGGGCGAGAGGCGGTGGCCGGCGTATCGTTATATTTCGACGACATCGCGCCCATGGCGTCGAACAGCACCGACAGCGTCCAGTCGAGTTCCTCGCAGCCGCCGGCGAAGATCACGTCCTGCTTGCCCATCTGGATGATCTCGGAGGCATTGCCGATGCAGTGGTTAGACGTCGCGCAGGCCGAGGAGATCGAATAGTTCACGCCCTTGATCTTGAACCAGGTCGCAAGCGTTGCGGAAGCGGTCGACGACATGCCCTTGGGAACCGCGAACGGACCGACCCGCTTGGGGCCCTTGGTGCGCGCGATGTCGGCGGCCTCGACGAGGGTCCGCGTCGACGGCCCGCCCGAACCCATGATGATTCCGGTGCGCTCGTTGGAGACTTCGTCCGCCTCGAGCCCGGCATCGCGGATCGCCTGCTCCATCGCCACGTGATTCCATGCCGCACCGTCGGCCAGAAACCGCATCGCGCGGCGATCGATCACCTCAGCCGGCTTGAGCGTCGGCGCGCCTTGCACCTGCGAACGGAAGCCGAGCTCGGCGTATTTCTCCGCTCGGGAAATCCCGGACTTCGCCTCGTGAAGGCTCGCAAGCACTTCCTGGGTGTTGTTTCCGATGGACGAGACAATGCCCATCCCGGTGATGACAACCCGCCTCATGATCGCCTCGCCCTGCCGTTAGTTTTCTGTGCGATGGTTTCGGTCACGCCGGGGCCGTGCCCTGCTTGAACAGCCCAACCTTCAAATCCTTCGCGCGATAAATAATCTCGCCATCCATGGAAAGCCAGCCATCGGCAATGCCGAGCACCAGCCTCGAGCGCATCACGCGCTTAATATCTACGTTGTACACAACCTTGCGCACATTCGGCAGAACTTGGCCGCCGAACTTCAGCTCGCCAAGACCGAGCGCCCGCCCGCGTCCTTCGCCGCCGATCCAGCCGAGGTAAAAGCCGACCATCTGCCACATCGCATCCAGGCCGAGACAGCCGGGCATGACGGGATCGTTCTTGAAGTGGCAGCCGAAGAACCAGAGATCCGGTTTCACATCGAGCTCGGCGCGCACCAGTCCCTTGCCGAACTCGCCACCGGTCTCGGAGATCTCGCTGATGCGGTCGAACATCAGCATCGGCGGCAACGGCAACTGGGCATTACCGGGACCGAACATCTCGCCCCTGCCGCACGCCAGCAAATCCTCGTACTCATAACCGCTGCGCCGTTCCAGCATCCTCTTTCCACTCTCCTCAATGTCCCGGTGAAGCGCTCTCGAACGAACCGGACCGTTTCCCCGGCGGGACAAGATTCCCCGCAACGCGGCGCTACCTTGGGTGCGAACGGCGTCTCTACCGAATTCGCATATGTGGTCCGCGCGCTCTGTAACATAGGCATGAAGGCGCGGCAAAGTGTCGGAATGGGTTAAATTGCTGCATCCCCAGAGGGTTCCGGTCGGGCCGACTTCGCCGGCCCCAGTTGCGAGAAACTTGCATCTGAAGGATTTCCTTCTTATAGTCTTTGGAATATTGCCCGAGTTAGGTGTCTAGAGTGCATATGAGCGACGAAGTTCCGCATGTGAGCGATGACGCTAGTCAGATCGCCCGCGGCCCCGGTCATCAGCCGGCGCTGACCGGTTGCCCATGGCATGACGTCAATGAAATGCTGCAGGCGGCAGGCCTTCGGCCGACCCGTCAGCGCATGGCGCTGGGCTGGCTCCTGTTCGGCAAGGGTGCCCGCCATCTGACCGCAGAAATGCTTTACGAGGAGGCGACGCTCGCGAAGGTTCCGGTGTCGCTGGCCACCGTCTACAACACGCTGAACCAGCTCACCGATGCGGGCCTGCTGCGCCAGGTCAGCGTCGACGGCACCAAGACCTATTTCGACACCAACGTCACCGCGCATCACCATTTCTACCTCGAGAACAACCACGAGCTGGTCGACATTCCCGACCCGCATCTGGTGCTCTCCAAGATGCCGGATATCCCTGAAGGCTACGAGATCGCGCGCATCGATATGGTCGTGCGGCTGCGCAAGAGGCGCTGAGCGCCACGTAGCTGTCGTCCCGGGCTTGATCCGGGACCCATAACCGCGAATTTTCGTTGTTTGAGAGCGGCGTCTTCCGGCAGCGCGTTATTGCGAGATCACGCGGTATGGGTCCCGGCTCGCGCGGAGCCCGTCATCGTTCGCGCGACCCGTTGGCTTGGCCGGGACGACACCGTAAAATTCAGTCCACCTTCTCGTCGGCGTAGACGCCCCACAGGCGCTGCTGCTCGATCCAGCCGTCGAAGCCGTTGCCGGTGACGCGGCACCAGCTATTGGCGCATTTCCTCACCTGCGCGATGACGCCGGCCTGCAGCCGCGCAGCGACCGCGCTCGTCGCATCCGGACGATCGTAGAGCGACGCCAGGTCGTCCTTGTGCTTCATCGTGACGACCGCAGTGCGGCGGCCCGACAGCAGCGAATGATAGACCCAGCCTTCGGCGCCTTCGGAATCGCGCACCCGGCGCCAGTTCTCGAACTCGGCGGTGATTTCGACCGGCAGGCCGGAACGGGTATAGACCCAAGCGACGTCATTGTCCTTGGTCGGGCCGGCGCGGACGTTCACATGATCGGACTTGAGGCTGACGTAACGGGGTATCGGCAGGCCGCTGGTGGTCGGACTTGCATCCTTGGCCGAATGTCCTGGAGATACCGAGGTGCCGAGCATGCACCCAACCAGCATCGCCAACCAACTCAACCGCCCCAACGCCATCAACTCGTCTCCTACTGAGAACGCCAACTCAAGTTCTGCGAGTTGAACCGGTGAACGCCCAGAACCCCAGACCCTTGCGCCGCGCGTCGATGCCCCAGCCCGTCTTGCCGAGGGGTTCTTGTGTTGGCCCGGTCTTCTGCTAGAGAGGACGGAACGTTGAGAACCAGAACGCCCGACTTTTCCTTGGAAACCCGAGGCAATCATCGGGGAACCTAGGGAAACGTGAAGGAAACGCCGGGACCGCGCAGCAACCGCAGTTTCGAACAACCGGGTTAATGAGGCCTGAACGGCGAAGCCTTTGACGGGCCGAAGCCTCATGAGAGCAGAACATGTCGGTTAAGAAGAAGCCTCTCGTCGTCGTCACCCGCAAGCTGCCGGATTCGATCGAGACCCGGATGCGCGAATTATTCGACGCAAGGCTCAATCTCGACGACACCCCGATGACGTCGGAGCAGATCGCGGAAGCCGTGCGCACCGCTGACGTGCTTGTGCCGACCGTCACCGACCTGATCCGCGAGGACGTTCTCAACCAGGGTGAATCCAAGCTGCGGCTGATCGCCAATTTCGGCAACGGCGTCGACAATATCGACGTCACGGCGGCGCACGCGCGCGGCATCACCGTGACCAACACGCCGAAGGTGCTGACCGAAGATACCGCCGACATGACCATGGCGCTGATCCTGGCGGTGCCGAGACGGATGATCGAGGGCGCCTCGATCCTGACCGAAGGCAAGCACTGGCCGGGCTGGTCGCCGACCTGGATGCTCGGCCATCGCATCGGCGGAAAACGGCTCGGCATCATCGGCATGGGCCGCATCGGCCAGGCGGTCGCGCGCCGCGCCCGCGCCTTTGGCCTGCAGATCCATTATCACAACCGCCGCCCGGTGGCGCCGCGCATCGCCGACGAGCTTGGCGCCACCTATTGGGAAAGCCTCGACCAGATGCTGGCGCGGATGGACATCCTCTCGGTGAACTGTCCGCATACGCCTGCGACCTTCCACCTGCTTTCCGCGCGGCGGCTGAAGCTGATCCGCAAGGAGGCCTATATCGTCAACACCGCGCGCGGCGAGGTGATCGACGAGGACGCGCTGGTCAAGCTGATCGAAGCCGGAGAGATCGGCGGCGCCGGCCTCGACGTCTATGAGCACGAGCCTGCGGTCAATCCGAAGCTGGTGCGGCTCGCCAAGGCGGGCAAGGTGACGCTGCTGCCGCATATGGGCTCGGCCACCATCGAGGGCCGCGTCGAGATGGGCGAGAAGGTAATCATCAACATCCGCACCTTCCTCGACAACCACAAGCCGCCGGATCGCGTGCTGCCGAGCATGTTGTAGCCACCACCTCGGTGTCGTACCCGCGAAGCGGACTTGTAGCCCGGATGGAGCGCAGCGTAATCCGGGATAAGTCTCTGGAGTGCCCCCCAAAAGTGAGACACGGGAAATTAGGGACAGTTCTCTAACGGAGAACGTATGCCCAACAAATCTCCCCGTGTTTTCAGCCGAGAGTTCAAGCTCGAAGCGGTCCGCCGCATTCTGGCGGGCGAGC